>DASVVD010000500.1:0-2522 GCA_036386715.1 Pseudoduganella sp. | reverse complement strand
ATGTGTCGTTGCATGGCCGGCCGCCGCGAACGCCGGCAACTCGGCGCGCGCGTCGATGCGGAACGCGGCGATCGCGGCCACCAGCCGCTGCGCCTGTTCGCGCATGCTGGTGGCGGCGGCTGCGGCCTCCTCGACCAGCGCGGCATTCTGCTGCGTGGTCGTATCCATCGTGGTGATCGTGATGTTCACCTGCGCGATGCCGGAACTCTGTTCCTGGCTGGCGGAGGCAATCTCGTTCATGATGTCCGCCACCTGCTGCACCGAGGTCACGATACGGTTCATGGTCGCGCCGGCCTGGTCCACCAGCCGGCTGCCGGCGTCGACCTTCTCGACCGAGTCGCTGATCAGTTCCTTGATCTCGCGTGCCGCGCTGGCCGAGCGCTGCGCCAGGTTGCGCACTTCCGACGCCACCACCGCGAAACCGCGGCCCTGTTCGCCGGCGCGCGCCGCTTCCACCGCGGCGTTCAGCGCCAGGATGTTGGTCTGGAAGGCGATGCCGTCGATGACGCCGATGATGTCGACGATTTTCGACGAGCTTTCCTTGATCGAGCCCATGGTTGCCACCACCTGGCTGACCACCTGGCCGCCTTCGTTCGCATGGCTGGCCGCCGAGACCACGAGCTGGTTCGCCTGGCGCGCATTTTCCGCATTGGCCTGCACGGTGGAAGTCAGCTCCTCCATCGACGATGCCGTTTCTTCCAGGCTGGCGGCCTGCTGCTCGGTGCGGTTCGACAGGTCCATGTTGCCGGATGCGATCTCGGCCGCCGCGGTATTGATCGTGTCGGTGCTGTCGCGCACGGTGCGCACGGTGCCGGTCAGCGCCGCCGTCATGTCGCCCAGCGCGCCCAGCAGGCGACCCATCTCGTCCTTGCGTGTGGTCACGATCTGCGCCGTCAGGTCGCCGGCGGCCACGGTTTCCGCGATGCGCACCGCTTCGCCGACCGGACCGGTGACAGAGCGCGTGATCAGCCAGCCGATCACCACCGAGATGATGGTAGCCAGCACCAGCAGCACGAGCATCAGCGTGGTGGCGGCCTGCGCCGAAGCAGTGGCGGCCTCGGCGTCGCGCGTCATCAGCCCGCGCTGCACTTTCAGCAACTCGTCGAGATGGCGGAAATACACCGTCTGCGCCGGGATCACGTTGGTAAACAGGGCCTGTGCCGCGCCTTCGCGGTCGCCGCCACGGTACTGGGCGATCGCCTTGTCGAGCCGCTCCTTGTAGGCGTAGTAGGCGGTGTTCTGCTGGTCGAATATGGCACGCACGTCAGGGGTCAGGTCCGACTTCGCCATTTTTTCCGCCGATTCGCCGCCGGCCCGGTCGGCATCGGCCATCTGGCGCAGGAACTCCTGCGTCTGCGCGGCATCGGGCGTCAGCATGGCGTTGCGCACGGCCTGCGCACCGCGGTTGACCTGGCTGCGCATGTCGTTGAGCAGCGTGACCTTGACATAACGGTCGTTGACGAGCTTGTCGGTACGTGCCGCCACTTCCTGGATACGGCTGATGCCGACCAGCGACATGATGAGCATGATGAGGATCGCCACTGCGAAGCCGAGGGCCAGGCGAGTGCCGATACGCAGGTTGGATAAGTTCACGATTTTTTTTCCTTCTTTGAACGTGGCCATAGGGGATAAGCGGATGGTACGCTTGTTCCCGGATCGCACGATATAAGGAAGTGCTTACTGTTGCGTAAATACGATGGATGGAATAACACTAAGTATTTGAAAAATATAAATAATTGAGTGCCTGCCCCGGGTGTTGGCGGTACATGCCGGATACTGGATATAATCCCAGTATCAGTCTTCAGTCCGCCTTCCGCATTCCAATCAGCCATGGTTCCGCCGCGCCGTATTGCCCATCTCGACATGGATGCGTTTTTCGCATCGGTGGAACTGCTGCGCTATCCGGAGCTGCGCGGCCTGCCGGTGGTGGTGGGCGGCGGCTCGCGACACCAGCCGGTATTGCAGCCGGACGGCACGCGCCGCTTTGCCAGGCTGCGCGATTACGCCGGCCGCGGCGTTGTCACCACATCCACCTATGAAGCGCGGGCACTGGGCGTGTTTTCCGCGATGGGCACGATGAAGGCCGCGGCACTGGCGCCCGAGGCGATCCTGCTGCCCACCGACTTCGAGTCGTACAAGCGCTATTCGCGGCTGTTCAAGGAGGCGGTGGCCACGATCGTGCCGGACATCGAGGACCGCGGCATCGACGAGATCTACCTCGACCTTACCGAGCACGCGGAACCCACGCGCGAACTGGGCATGCGGCTGAAGGCGGCCGTGCAGGAGGCCACCGGGCTGACCTGCTCGATCGGCATTGCGCCGAACAAGCTGCTGGCGAAAATCTGCTCGGACCTGGACAAGCCGGACGGCCTGACGATCGTTTCGTTCGACGACGTGCCCACGCGGATCTGGCCGCTCTCCGCGAAGAAGATCAACGGCATCGGCCCGAAGGCCTATGCCAAGCTGACGTCGCTGGGAATCGAGACGGTGGGCCAGCTGGCCCAGGCCGATCCGAAGCTGCT
>DASVVD010000499.1:0-2763 GCA_036386715.1 Pseudoduganella sp. | reverse complement strand
CCGGCGTAAACACCCACCAGCCCGCCTGTAGCAGGAAATGCGCCCGGGGCAAAGACTTGTCCGAAGGTGAGCGGGACATTGTTTTGCGGGTAGGTGGATTTGTTAATCAGCTGCAAAGTGGTGAGGGTGGTGCCGATCGGCACCGGCAACCCCAGCGGCGGGGCCGGGGTCAGCGGATTGGCGGGCTTGAGCGAGAGCAGGGCGCTGCTCCCCGCCTGCGTGCCAACTTCCTCGCCGGGCGCGGCAGGCGGCGTCGAGACCGGTGCGGAGAGCGGTGCGGCGGGAGCCGACGCCGAAATCCGGTCCGGTGCGCTGCCACCGCCGCCGCAAGCGGCGAGCAGCACGGCACCGAGGCTGGCCAGGCCCAATGAGGTATAAGCGCGATAGTGAGTAATTGACATCGCAATCTCCTTTAAAAGTTTTATTAAAGGCAACATTATGCTGCTGTGTTAAAACTGTCAATACGAACAATATGCATACGTGGATAGGCGGGCGCTGGCTCCTGCCGATGTTAGCGCACACATTTCTGCAGTTTCATGGGGGGTATGTTCAAAATCTCAGATCGTCGGCCCGGCGCTTCGCCTGTCTGATTTTCGCCACGAATTGAGCCCACGCTGCTGCGCGGGTTGCCTGCCGCAGCCGCCGGGGCATGCCCGACGGCTGCGGCAGGACTTATGCGCCGGCCAGAGGCCGGGATCCGGCCCCGGACCCTAGCGCGGCACGATGGCGAACTGCGGCCGCTTGCTGTAGTCGGGCTTGAGCGCGCGCTTGGAGAACACTTCCCACGCCGCCCGCCCGTTCGGGATGCCGGTACTGGCCGCCATCGCCAGCGCCGGCTGCATGTTGGCCGGGAAGCCTTCCGCCGAGCTTGCGTAGCCCGTCATCTCGCCTGCCACCCACGGCGCGCGAGCCCGTTTCTCGTCGCGATCGCGCTGGGTGCGCCAGTCGGCCTGCAACTGGCTGCCGCACGGCTGGTCCACGTAGCGCTGGCCGGTGCTGTTGACCAGGTCGGTATTGTCGGCGGCGCGCAGGGTCGCCTGCCAAGCCTGGCTGAACGTCGTGAAATACGGCGACGTATCGGTGGCGCGCACCGCCAGGGCGTACTCCGCGCCGTCCACCCAGCAATAGCCGGGCGCCGTCATGCGGCCGACCGGGAAGCGTGCTTTCCAGTCGAGCAGGGCCTTGGACTTGGTGAAGCCGAGTTCGACCGCCTGGCCCACGCTGGCGGTGAAGAAATCGTCCTGCCATGACGCAACGCCGGTCCTGCGGCCACCCGGTCCGCTGTAGATGACCGCGCTGCCGCCGCTGTTGTCGAGAAAGCCCAACTGGTTGCTGTTGCCGGTCACGTAGGTCGTGGTGTACCAGTCGATGTTATTGTCGACGATCTTGTTGAAGTAGCCCTTGAGCGGGTGGTCGTCCGGCGCGATGTAAGCGGCTTGCGTCAGCGAGCGCAATGCCCACGCCTGTCCGCGCACCTGGTGGCTCATGACCAGGCCGCTGGCGTGCCTGCGGTAGCCCGGATTCTGGGTGATCAGGTTCCAGTTGGCCCAGAAGTGCAGCTCGTCGAGGTGGTAGGTGTCGCCGGTGACCAGGTATGGCAGGTACGAGAACGAGGGGTGGTGCGCCGTGTCGGGGGTGTAGGGTGTGGCGCACTCGGCGGCGGGCGTACACTGCGGCATGTTTTCCCAGCGGTCGAGCGCGCGGTTGTAGCTGTCGCTGCTGATGCGCACGTCGCGTATGTACGGGTAATCGACGATCGATACCGGCTGGCCGGTGACCTTGTCACGGTAGTGGATCGGCCAGCTGCCGCTCAGGTCGCTCAAGCCGACGGTGACTTCCTTGGCGCGCTCGTCCATGCTGAGCAGGTACATGGCGCCCCAGGCGTGGTTCAGGCCGATGTCCGGGCGGCCGCCCGTTGCGGGCATGTATTTGTCGACCATGGCCATGCCCATCGGGCCCGCCTTGGCCGTGTCCCAGGTGGTTTTCATGGCGGTCAGGGCGTCCGGCGAAATGGTCAGGCTCTGGTCGTAGTTCGGTACCGCCTTCGACGCGATCAGGTAAGCGGTGTCGTGCTTGATGTGGACCGATGGTTCGAGGCCGGGCCAGAATACCTTGCGCCAGCGCGCGTGATGATAGTGTTGCAGGGCCGCGATGTTGTAGATGCTCTTGCCATTGATCAGCACTTCGGCGTCGTAGGTGAAGGTTTTCGGCGCCGGCTCGTAGGCCCAGTTGTTTTCGATGGTGACGTCGACCCGCACCTTGCCCGGGGTACTGATGCTGCCGCTGTACGAGCGGATCGCAAAGCGCGCACTCAGGTGCGGATGGCTCACGCCGGCCGCCGACTTGAAGGGCGCCGACACCTGCCATTCGTTGGCCATCGGGCCGGACAGCCAGGTCTGGTAGGCAGTGCTGCGCAGCAGTTCCGCCGCCGAGGCCGTGTACAGCTGACCCGCCACGGTCAGCTTGACGACCGAGTCGAAGCCGCTGGCCAGCAGTGCCTGCGGACCGGTGGCCGCGACCGGCGGCGGCGCGGCGGCGGCGCTCAAGGCCAGCGTCCCGTTCTGGCCCGCGGCCATCTGCGGCAGGATCGCGGTAATGATCGCGTGGCGCACCGACCCATCCGCGTGCCTGGCCTTGATGTTGACCTGCAAGGGCAACTGGGCGCCGGCGTAAACACCCACCAGCCCGCCTGTAGCAGGAAATGCGCCCGGGGCAAAGACTTGTCCGAAGGTGAGCGGGACATTGTTTTGCGGGTAGGTGGAT
>DASVVD010000498.1:0-4781 GCA_036386715.1 Pseudoduganella sp. | reverse complement strand
CGATACCGTCTTGGTTTCGCCTGCGCGCAGGAACACCTTGGCGAAGCCTTTCAGCTCCTGCTTCGGCCGCGCCACCTTGGCGCTGGCCGGACGCACGTACAGCTGCGCCACTTCATAGCCCGCTTTGGTGCCCGTGTTGGTGAGCGTGAACGTGGCGTTCACGGTCGACCCGGCGGCCAGCTTGCTGCTCGACAGCGTCAGGCCGCCATAGGCGAACGTGCTGTACGAAAGACCGAAGCCGAACGGGTACAGCGGTTTCACCCCGGTCTTGTCGAAGCCCCGGTAGCCCATGAAGACGCCTTCCGAATAGGCCAGGGTCTTCCTGGCCGTGTTGGTGGCCGCATCGGCGAAATTGCCGGACGGCTGGTAGTCGGCGATCGCGCCGTAGCCGGCCGAGGTCGGGTAGTCCTGGGCCTGGCTGCCGATCGTCACGGGCAGCTTGCCCGAAGGGTTGACCGTGCCGTAGAGGATTTCCGCCACGGCCTGGCCACCGAACTGGCCGGGATACCACGCCTGCAGGACCGCCGCCGTCTTCTTCGCCCAGCCACCCATCTCGGACGGGCCGCCGCCGTGCACCACGACGACCGTGTTCGGATTCACCTTGGCAACGTTCTTGATCATCTCCGCCTGGAACTCGGGCAGTTCGTAGGCCACGTCGGCGCCTTCGCCTTCGTACTCGGCGTTCTTGCCCACGGCAACCACCACCGCGTCATACTTCGCCAGGCTGTCCGGCGCGGCCAGCGAGGCCCAGCTCATCTGGATACCGTTGATGCTGCCCAGTACCGGGAAGAAGGCGCCCGACACGCGGCGGTACTCCAGCTTCACGGAATACAGCGAGCCGGCTTTCAGCTTTGCCGTCTTGCCAGAATGGCTGTAGGCGTTGACGACATCGCCGGCGATCGGCGTGCCGTCCGATTCCAGCACCAGTTCATTGTTGACCCACAGCTTGTAGGCGCCGTCGGCGCGCACCTTGAACACCTGCTCGCCGGTCACGGTGGGCTTGATGGCACCGGTGAAGCGTGCCGAGAACGCGCCTGCGTTGGCCGAGAAGCCCGCCAGCGAGGTCGATCCGCTGGCCGTGACGTTGCTGCCGGTCATGAAATTCCATGCCAGGCCGGGTTCGATACGGGTGACCGCCGCCGAACCGGCCAGCTGGGTGTTGGCGAAGTACTCCGCCTTCAGGCCGGGATTGAGCGCCTGCGCCGTGGCGCCGGGCTGGTACCAGACGGCCGTGGCCGGGTCCAGCGACAGTGCCGGGATGTAGGTCACGTTGGCCGGGTCCACGTTGAGCTGCTGCAGGCCGCTCAGTTCGGAGATGTGGCGGTTGGTCGGTGCCCAGGCCGTGCCGAACGGCGAGGCCGGCTCCTGCTGCGCCATGTTGCCGATGACGGCGACGCGGGCATTGGTGCTGAGCGGCAGTACCGGCGTCGAGCTGCTGGCGCTGTCGTTGCGCAGCAGTACGATGCCTTCGCGTGCCACCGCCAGCGAGGCGGCGTCGCCATAAGCGGTGTCCAGCGCGGTCGGCACCGGCAGCGCCTTGTCGAAGCCGAAACTGACCATGGCGCGCAGGTTGCGGCGCACTTTGTCGTCCAGCACGACCATCGGCACCTGGTTGCTGTAGACCAGGTCATACATCGTCTGGTCCGTGTAGGCGAGGGCGCTCGGCATGTCGAGGTCGGCGCCGGCCCAGGCCGCCTTCTGCGGGTGATGGATCGAGTTGAAGTCGCTCATCACGAAACCCTGGTAGCCCCATTCGCCCTTGAGCACCTCGGTGATCAGGTGGTGGCTCTCGCAGCCGTAGTCGCCGTTGATCTTGTTGAACGCGCACATCACCGATGCCGGGCTGGCGTTCTTGACGGTCGATTCGAAGCCGGGCAGGTAGATTTCGCGCAGCGTGCGTTCATCCACGGTCACGTTCGTCAGGTGCCGGTTGGCTTCCTGGTCGTTGGCGACATAGTGCTTGGCGGCGGCCTGGATGCCCTGGGCCTGGATCGCATTGGTGATGGCCGGGCCGAACACCGCGCCCAGGAACGGGTCTTCACCGCTGACATATTCGGCATTGCGGCCGTTGTATGGCGTGCGGAAGATGTTCAGGCCCGGCGACAGCATCTGCTGGGCACCGGCCTGGCGGGTTTCGTAGCCGATCGCCAGCCCGAACTGCTGCGCGCGGTTGATGCTCCAGGTGGCGGCCAGGGCCGACTGCGACGGGAACTGGGTGCCGAACGTGCCGAGGCCCACGTGCACGCCCATCGACGAGTCGTAGGCCACCGTGCCGGCCAGCCCCTGCGACGGCAGCAGCGGCAGCATGTGGCCGTCATTGACGCGGATGAACTCGAACTTCTGCTGCAGGCTCATGTTGTCGATCATGGCGCCCACGCGGGCTTCGACTTCATTGCCCTTGAACGGCACGCCGAAGGCATGGGCCGGGATGGCCGGCAGCATGCTGCACAGCACCGCCATGGCGGGCAGGGTGCGCTGGAACTTGGCGGCGCGCATCATTTCTTCACCGCGTTCGGTGCGTCGGTCTCGTCCTGCGGCAGTTCGACGATCGTCGACGACTGGCGGACCGGGGCATCGACGGCGATGCCTTTTTCTTCGAACAGCTTGTTCTGTTTTTCAACGAATTCGGCGCGCGCCGCGCGTTCCTGCCGTGCGGCGGCGGTTTCGGCGGCTTCGGCCTTGGTGGTGGGGGCGGCATGGGCGGAAACGGCGCACAGCGCCGCAACGAGTGCCAGGTAGGGATGGCGTGACAGGTTCATACGGATCAATTCTTGAAATTTGTGAGAAAGCGTGCGGCCACACGGATGCGGGGTTTAACAGTACCCATAGGTACAGTATACCGCAAGGATTAAAGCTTAACAATCTTGTTAATAATTGATGCTGTTCGGCAATAATCTGGCGTGGGCATGCGCCGTCGCATGCTGCCGGGGCAGGAGGCCGGAGTTCGATGGCAACTGGTATGGTGGAAGCGGTTGGGCCGGGCCGAAAATGCGCGCGAATTGGGCGAAAACATTGCGGGGAAACTTTGCGCGGGAAAACTGCACCGGAGCCGATCCGATCCGGGGCGGCTCCGGTGCCGGTTGCGCGGCTATCGGCGGCGCGGCAGTGCCAGGCCGGCAGGCGCCGCGTCCCAGCGATGGCTGCGATGTTCCACGGCGTCGGGATCGACCTCTAGCACGACGCGCTCGATATCCTTGGCCAGGTCGGGCGCCGGCTGGCCGGCCAGCTCCCGTGTGATGGCCAGCGCCTTCGCCAGGCCATAGCCGTATTTTTCCACCAGCAGGCCGGCCAGTTCGCGGGTTTCGGCGCCCCTTGCCACGTCTTTCAGGCGGTTGCCGGCATAACGCCGCAACTCGGCAAGCACCCGTTCGTGCAGCTCGTCCATCGCTTCTCCTTTCTCGCAAGCGGCCATTCTGGCAGGCTGGCGGCGAGCGTGGAGCACGCATGCACCGGGTCTTCGATAGTGCGGGTTGCAAGTCGGGAAGCGGTATGAACCACTGAAATTGCTGTTGCCTGCCGCGGGTGTCGTGCGTAGGATTAGCCATTTTTACAGCCCGGCATTGTTGCGTTACGCAAAAGCGCCGAGGAAGCCTTCTGCGTATTTGATTTCGCCAGACCTGCAACCCGGCTTCGGGCAGAAAATTCATGACACTCAAACAGCTCGAAGCGTTTTACTGGGCCGCGACACTGAGAAGCTTTTCCGCCGCATCCAGCCGCCTCAACATTACCCAGTCCACGCTGTCGAAGCGAGTGGCGGAGCTGGAAAGCTCGCTTGGGGTATCGTTGTTTGCCCGCTCCGCGCACCGCACGATGCTGACGGAGCACGGGCAGCAGGTGCTCGCCAAGGCGCATCAGATGCTGGTAATGGAAGCGGAAATCAAATCGATGCGGGGTGGCCCGCAACCTTTGCGTGGCAACTGCCGCTTCGGCATCAGCGAATTGACCGCGCTGACGTGGTTCCCCAACTTCGTTTCGAGAACCAACACGCTTCATCCCGATCTCTTGCTGGAGCCGTACGTCGACCTGGGTTCGGCGCTGGAAAAAAAGCTCATGCGGGGCGAACTCGATTTCGCCATCCTGCCCAGGAGCGGTGCCGGCAACGAGCGCCTTTTATCGGTACCACTGGCAACCCTCGACTTTGCGTGGATGGCAGCGCCCAGGCGTATCAAGGCGAAAGAAATCCTGACGATCGAGGAGATCCAGGAGCATCCGATCATCATGATGACAAGCGACTCGCGCCTCACCGAATCCTTCCAGGACTGGTCATCGCGCAATCACGTGACGGCACGGCGTGTTCTCGCATGCAACAGCCTGAGTGCGATTGTCGGGTTGACGGTAGCGGATGTCGGCATCAGCTTCCTGCCACGGCGCTTTCTCGAGCCGATGGTCGAGCAAGGCAAGCTGAACGCATTTCAAAGTCTGCCTGCGCTGCCGACGATCGAGTATTGCTTCCGCTGGCGAGCCGACGATACCAGGGCGCTTGCCCCCATCCTGGCGCAACTGGCGCTTGAAGAAGCGGACTATTCGCTGACGTACGGCTTTTGACATCACGCCGGGCGAGGCAGCAGTCTCCGCCGGGTAAAGCGGATCTGTTCATTGCGGCCCCGGCAGCGCCAGCCTGGTGTTCCGCCGACCTGTCGTGTCGATCGCCCTCATCCCTGCGACAGCGATCTGTCCTGCACTGGTACCACATGAGGCTTTAGCGGCCTGCACAACCCTGGTAGTGAAAAAAAGGAATGGGGTCGGGTCGAAATTATTCGCTTTTGGAATATAAGCATCCT
>DASVVD010000497.1:0-6734 GCA_036386715.1 Pseudoduganella sp. | reverse complement strand
TGTCATCAGGTGGCGCAGCGCGCGGCGCCAGCGTGAAATCGCATCCATTACCAGTCTCCCGAGGCGCCGCCGCCATCGAACGTGCCGCCGCCGCCGCCACCAAAGCCACCGCCACCAAAGCCGCCGCCGCCAAAGCCGCCGCCGCCCCGGTGTGCGTTGCCCAAGGCACTGCCGAGCGCGCTGCCGACCAGCACGCCCGCGGCATTCGAACCCCAGCCCGAGCGGTGCAGGTTGCCGCCACGCCCCCGGCCACGGCCGCGCAACATCGGCATCAGCACGAAGGCGCCGAACAGGATCGCCGGCCACAGCCAGGAGCTGCCGCCTTCGGACTGCGCCTGGCGCTGCGCGGGTTGCGCCTGCGGCGCGGGGAATTGCTCCTTGTCCAGCAAGGTGGCAATGGCCGACACGCCAGCGCTCAGCCCGCCGTAATAATCGTTGTTGCGGAAATGGGGCGCGATCACGTCCTGCAGCACGCGCTTCGACTGGGCGTCGGTCAGCACGCCCTGCACGCCACGGCCGGCCTCGATACGCAAGCGGCGCAGCGCGGCCGGATTGTCCTTTGCCACCACCAGCAGCACGCCGTCGTCGACACCCTTGCGGCCCAGCTTCCAGGCATCCGTGACGCGAATGCTGTACTGCTCGATCGCCTCCGGCGCGGTGCTCTTCACGAGCAGGATGGCGATCTGGCTGCCGGTGCGGGTTTCATGGTCGGCCAGCACGGATTCGAGTGCGCCACGCTGCTGCGCCGTGAGCATGCCGGCCTGGTCGGTGACGCGCGCCGTGAGTTCCGGCACCGCCACGAAGGGCTCGGCCTGCACGGCCTGTGCCCGCGCCGCTTCGACGAACAGCAGCGCACAGCACAGCAGCACGACCAGCAATGTGTAGCGTACCAGCCAGTGGCCCAGCCAGCTCCCGGAAGGCCGCGGGACCAGGCGGCGCAAGCCGCGCCGTCGGCCACCGGAGCGCACGTCGCGTTCGTTGGTGACCTCGGCGGTACCCAGCCATTTGCCTTCGGCTGGATGCTCGCGCATGCGCCGCCTCGGGGCGGGTGGTGGTGATGGTGGTGCCTTGTCCTGCGGACCCAGCGGCATGACGGTTCTCTGCTCCTGCAACATTGTGCGAAAAGCTTATTTCTTGGCGCCGAAATCGACAGTCGGCGCCGTCGAGATCGCTTTTTCGTTTTCCACCGTGAAGCTCGGCTTGACTTCATAGCCGAACATCATCGCCGTCAGGTTGGTGGGGAAGCGGCGTGCGAGCACATTGTAGTCCTGCACGGTGGTGATATAGCGCTGCCGTGCCACCGTGATGCGGTTTTCCGTGCCTTCGAGCTGCGATTGCAGGTCGCGGAAGCTGGTATCGGCTTTCAGGTCCGGGTAGCGTTCCGACACCGCCATCAGTCGCGACAGTGCCGACGACAGCTCGCCCTGCGCCTGCTGGAATTTCTGGAACGCGGCGGGATTGTTCAGCACTTCGGGCGTGACCTGGATGCTGGTGGCCCGGGAGCGTGCCGCCGTGACCGCCTCGAGCGTTTCGCGCTCGTGCGAGGCGTAACCCTTCACCGTGTTGACCAGGTTGGGAATCAGGTCGGCCCGGCGCTGGTACTGGTTGACGACTTCGCCCCATGCCGCCTTGGTGGCCTCGTCCTTGCCCTGGAAATCGTTGTAGCCGCAGCCGGACAGCACGGCAGTCATCAGCCCCATCATGATCCAGCGTACGAAGTTGTTACCCATGGTTTCTCCTAGAAATGGCACGTTCCGGTATTGAAGGCAACTATACATCGTTGGCAAGTTCCGTAATGTTCGGTGCAGCACATAGAGGAAACGGAAGAGGCAGCGAGCTGGCAGGTGGCGCCTGGCCGCTATAATGCGGGGTTTGCAATAACTCTGACCAAGGGGCCGCCGTGAATTTCATCAACAAACTGAACGCCGCCTGGGCCGCCAACGACTCGCTGCTGTGCGTGGGCCTGGACCCGGACCTGGAGCGCCTGCCGGCGCAGTTCCGCGGCACGCCCGACGGCATTTACCATTTCTGCAAGGAGATCATCGACGCCACCGCCGACCTGGCCTGCGCGTTCAAGCCGCAGATCGCCTATTTCGCGGCACTGGGCGCCGAAGGGCAGCTGGAGCGCATCAGCCAATACCTGCGCGACACGCATCCGCATATCCCGCTGATCCTCGATTCGAAACGGGGCGATATCGGTGCCACCGCAAAGCAGTATGCACGCGAAGCCTATGACCGCTACGGCGCCGACGCCGTCACGGTGAGCCCGTACATGGGTTCCGATTCGGTGGAGCCGTACATGGAATGGAACCGCGGCGTGATCGTGCTGTGCCGCACGTCCAACCTGGGCGGTTCCGACCTGCAGTTCCTCGAAGTCAACGGCAAGCCCTTGTACCAGCACGTGGCGCAACTCGTGGCGGACAAATGGAACGGCAACGGCCAGTGCGCGCTGGTGGTCGGCGCCACGTTCCCGGAAGAGATCGGTGCCGTGCGCGCGATCGTCGGCGACATGCCGCTGCTGATCCCGGGCATCGGCGCACAGGGCGGCGACATCGAAGCCACGGTGCGTGCCGGCCGCACGGGTGCGGGCACCGGCATGATGATCAACTCGTCGCGTGCGATCCTGTACGCCACGCCGCAGGCAGGTGAAGACTTCGCCGCTGCCGCGCGCCGCGTGGCCGAGGAGACGCGGCAGGCGATCAACGCCCACCGCTGAAAGAACCGCGACAAGGAATCGGAAACAAAAAAACCAGGGACAGACCGGGACGCCGGACCGCCTGTTTTCCAGGAAATTTCCTGAAAACCAGGGACTGTCCCTGGTTTCTTCACTCCGGCTGCGGCACGATCATTTCGGCATATTCGTAGATCGCGCCCAGGATGGTTTCGGCGCGCTCGTCGGCCGACTGCGCCAGGTGGTCGATCTCGCCGAACAGCTGGTCGATGCTGCGCGCGCCGCCGGCGCCTTCGAGCAGCCGCGCGGCGCGGTGCTGTTCCCAGTGCTCGTGTTCCTGTTCCGACAGCGTGTCGGGGAAATTGCGGGCGCGGTAGCGGAACAGCAGCTCGGCCAGCCGGGCGTCCTGGAAGTGCGGCGACATGGTCGCCAGCTTCTGCGGCGGCTCGCGGCGCAGCGTGTCGAGCAGCCGGCGGTCGTCCTTGCCGATGAATCCGCCATACAGGTCCTCGTCGACATCGGCCGCTTCGGCCGGCGGGCGGTGGAATACCTGCTCCCAGAGCGCCGACAGGTCGGGACCGTCGGCCGCATAGCGGGCGTGCGTGAGCGCCAGTTCCAGGTCGATGCCCCAGCGCTGGGCCATGTCCGCGCCCAGCGTTTTCAGGTTGTTCACCAGCATGGGCGACTTGTTCAGGTGCACGCTCTTGATCGGCAACCGGCTCACGCCTTCCGGCAGCGCCTCGGCGCGGCTGAACAGCCGGGTGCGAATGGTTTCCGCGTCGAGCGTAAACAGCTCGCGCGGGTCGTGGCTGCAATCCCAGACCAGTACTTCGTTCTTGTTGGTGGGGTGCTGGCCGAGCGGCCATACCAGCGCCAGGCAGCCCTGTTCGACCGGGAACATGCCCGAGACGTGCAGCAAGGGCTTGCGCAGTTCGCGGGTCAGGTGCAGGCCCATTTCGTCCGCCGCGCGGGTCTTGTCGCGCAGCGCCAGGCAAAAGTCCCACAGCCTTGGCTGCTGCTGGCGGATCAGCCGCGCCAGCGCGATCGTGGCGCGCACGTCGGACAGTGCGTCGTGCGCCGCCTCGTGCGTCAAATTGTTGGCTGATGTCAATAATTCAAGTTTAAAGCTGGTCTTGCCGTTAACACCTTCAGGCCACTGGATACCGTCGGGCCGCAGGGCATGGCACAGGCGCACCACGTCCAGCAGGTCCCAGCGGCCACAGCCGTTCTGCCATTCGCGCGCATAGGGATCGATCAGGTTGCGCCAGAACAGGAAGCGCGTGAATTCGTCGTCGAAACGGATCGTGTTGTAGCCGACCCCGACCGTGCCAGGTTCGGCGAACAGCGCCAGGATCGTGGCCGCGAACTTGTGCTCCGGCACGCCTTCGCGCAGCGCCTGCTGGGGCGTGATGCCGGTGATCAGGCAGGACTGCGGATCGGGCAGGTAGTCGTCGGCAGGCTTGCAGTACAGCATGACCGGCTCGCCGATCTCGTTCAGGTCGGCATCGGTGCGGATCGCGGCAAATTGCGCGGGCCGATCGCGGCGCGGCACGGCGCCGAACGTTTCATAGTCGTGCCAGAGAAAGGTGTGGTTGTTCATGAGTAGCTTAGTCGTGTCATAACTGGAGATTATCGTGGCAAATAGCGTTTCCCTCAATTCAAAGGCTATCTCGACCGACTCGAAGGTGGCCAGCCAGGGCGAAGTCACCGCGGCCCGGGCGAAATTGCAGCTGAACGTGTCGATCATGGAAGCTTCCGCGACGATCTCGATCGGTGTCGGCGGCAATCCGCAGGCGCTGCTGTACAAGTCGGCCATCACCAGCATCAACGAGGCCCTGCGCGCCGAACTGGGCGAAAACGCCGTACAGAACGCGGCCCGGCAGGACAACTCGCCGCAGGCGACGGCCGACCGCATCGTATCGCTGGCCAGCGGCTTTTACGATGTCTTCAGGCGCCAGAACCCGCAGATGGAGGACGACGCGGCGCTGCAAAAGTTCATGGAAGCCGTCAAGGGCGGCGTGGAGCAGGGTTTCAAGGAAGCGCGCGACATCCTGAAGGGCCTGAATGTGCTGGGCGGCGACGTGGCCGCCGATATCGACAAGACCTACGAATTCGTGATGAAGGGGTTCGACAGCTTCGCGGCCAGGGCGGCGCAGCCGAAGGAAGAACAGCAGGCCGCCTGATCCTGATACCGCCGCTATTGAACGGGCACCGCCCTAGATGAGCACAGGCAGCGGATCGGCCACGGCAACGCGGTTGCGGCCGGCCGCCTTGGCGCGATACAGCGCAGCGTCGGCGGCGGCGATCAGGGCGTGATCGTCCTCGTCTTCGCGCAGGCAGGCCACGCCGAACGATGCGGTGATGTGCGGCAGCGGCAGGCGCATGTCGTCGAACACCACCGCTTCGCGCATGCATTCGCACAGCCGTTCGGCAACGCCGGCCGCCACCGGGCCGCTGGTGTCGGGCAGGATCACCATCAGTTCCTCGCCGCCATAGCGCACGGCGAAATCGGCGGGCCGCAGTGCCCCGGCCAGCACCTGCGCGGCGCGGCGCAGCGCACTGTCGCCCTGCAGGTGGCCGTGGTGGTCGTTGAATCGCTTGAAATGGTCGAGATCGAGCATGACCAGCGACAGCGGCGCCCGGGTCGCATGGGCGGTGGACACGAGCCGCGGCAGCACGTCATCCAGCCAGGCCCGGTTGTACAGGCCCGTGAGCCCGTCGTTGAGCGACAGCTGGCGGTAGAATTCACCGAGCTTCTGGCGCCGGCGCAGCTGCATGCTGGCGGCGCGGATGCGGAACGACAGCAGCCGCAGCAGGTTGCGCGCCACGCCATCGGATTCCTCGATCAGCCGCCAGGCCAGTTCGCCGTCGACCAGCAGCAGTTCGCTTTCCTCCAGCGCCTTGAGTCCGGAACGATCGGCCTCGCCATCGAGCACGGACTGCTCGCCGGCACTTTCTCCCGGCAGTATCCTGGTCGTGGCGCCATCGCCGGTGGCATCGGCCAGGGCGCCGCGCAGCACGATCACGAGCTGGGGGCGGGCCGGGCTCGAGATCACTTCGCCGGCCGCGGCCAGCATGACAGGGCAGTTCGCCAGCAGGGTGGCGGCACTGGCGGCATCGGCATCCCGGAACAGCTGCAGGGCGGCGATGTCGTGCGGGGAAGCGGCGAAAGTGCTCAGTAGTTTCACGGCGGGGGTTCCAGGAAGTCATGCCATGATAGCGCATGAAAGCCGCTGCAACGCGGATCGGATTGCTTTAATGCATTACTTTTACTTCTTCTTACAACATGCCATTGATTGACGCCCTGGGCCATCCGCACCACCCCGATCCCGACGCCCGCATCGTCTCGCTGGTGCCGTCGATCACCGAAATGCTGTGCGAGTTCGGCCTGGCCGGCCAGCTGGTGGGCCGCACCGGTTTTTGCATCCATCCACGCGACGTGGTGCGCGATATCGCCAAGGTGGGCGGCACCAAGGACGTGAACCTCGAGCGCATCCGTGCACTGGCGCCGACCCATGTGGTGGTCAATATCGATGAGAACGAAAAGCCGATGGCCGACCTGCTCGCGCAGTTCGTGCCGCATGTGATCGTCACGCATCCGCAGCGGCCGGAAGACAACCTGGCGCTGGCCCGGCTGCTGGGCGGCGTGTTCTGCGTGGACGAAGCGGCGCGCCAATGGTCCGATGCGTTTACCGCCGCCCTGGCGGCATTGCGGGCGGCGCCCAAGGGGCCGCCGCAGCGCGTGCTGTACTGCATCTGGCAGGATCCGTGGATGACCGTGTCGCATGAGACGTATATCGCCGCGATGCTGGCCGAGATCGGCTGGAGCGTGCCCAGCCTGGGAGCCGGGCGCTATCCCCGCTTTGAATGGCGCGACGCGCTGGTGGCGGAGATCGACCAGGTGCTCCTGTCCACCGAGCCCTACCGCTTCACGGAAGCGCATGCCGACGCGTTGGAAAAGCAGGTCGGCAAGCCGGTGCAACTGGTGGATGGCGAGATGATGTCGTGGTACGGCAGCCGGGCGCTGGCCGGGCTGGCGTACCTGCGCGCGCTCGCCGCGGCG
>DASVVD010000496.1:0-7432 GCA_036386715.1 Pseudoduganella sp. | reverse complement strand
TGGGACTTGAATTACCTGATGCAACTGTGGCGCGCGATCGAAGGCGCCGGCAAGTCGGCCTCGGGCGCGTTCCTGATCTATCAGGAGTCATCGCTGGTGATCCGCGCCATCCGCGATTACTTCCAGCCCGATATCGGCGAGATCCTGATCGACACCGATGACATCTACGAACAGGCCCACCAGTTCATGAGCCACGTGATGCCCGACATGGTGCACCGTGTAAAGCGCTATAGCGACGACGTGCCGCTATTCTCGCGTTTTCAGATCGAACACCAGATCGAAACCGCGTACTCGCGCACCGTGCCGCTGCCATCGGGCGGCGCCATCGTCATCGACCACACCGAAGCGCTGGTCTCGGTCGACGTCAACTCGGCCCGCGCCACGCGCGGCTCGGACATCGAAACGACCGCCTTCAACACCAACTGCGAAGCGGCTGAAGAAGTGGCACGCCAGCTGCGCCTGCGCGACCTTGGCGGCCTGATCGTCATCGACTTCATCGACATGGAAGTGGCGAAGAACCAGCGCGAAGTCGAAACCCGCCTCAAAGACGCCCTGCACCATGACCGTGCGCGCGTCCAGATGGGCAAGATTTCCCGTTTCGGCCTGATGGAACTGTCGCGCCAGCGCCTGCGCCCTTCGCTGTCCGAAGGCTCGCACGTGACGTGCCCGCGCTGCTCCGGCACCGGCCACATCCGCGATACCGAATCGTCCGCCCTGCAGGTGCTGCGCATCATCCAGGAAGAGGCGATGAAGGAAAACTCGGCCACCATCCACGTGCAGGTGCCCGTCGATGTCGCCGCCTTCCTGCTCAATGAAAAGCGTGGCGAAGTGCTCAAGATCGAGAACCGCCACCGCATCAGCGTGATCCTGATCCCGAACAAGCACCTGGACACGCCGCACTACAAGCTCGAGCGCATCAAGCACGACGATCCGCGCCTCGAAGACAGCCAGGCCAGCTACAACCTGGCCGAAGAAGCCGAAACCGACATGGCTTACAGCAAGCGCCAGAAGGAAGAAGTCAAGCCGCGCCAGGAAGCCGTCGTCAAGACCATTACCCCGGACCAGCCGGCACCGATGGTGGACCGCTCCGAAGTGCTCAAGCCGGTCGCCCCGCCAGTCCAGGCGCCGGTGCTGACCGCGCCGGTGGAAGAAGGTTTCATGGCCAAGATCATGAACTTCTTCTTCAGGAAGGAAACACCCGTCATTGTCGCCCCGGCGCCTGTCGCCCCGCTCAAGCCGGCCGCAGCCCCAGCCGGGCGCGAAGACCGCAATGGCCGTGGCCCGCGTGCCCGCACCCGTGGCGGCAAGCCGGACGGCCGCCCTGAGCGCGAGCCAGGCAAGCCTGCCGCAATGGAAGAAGCCGGCAAGCCGGGCGACGCCGACAAGGCCGCCCGTCCGCCGCGCCCGCCACGTCCGCCGCGCGAACCGCGTGAGCCGCAGGTCGACGCCGCAGGCTTGCCAGTGGCGCCGCGCCCGGATCGTGCCGAGCGCCCCGAGCGTGGCGAGCGTCCGGAACGCGGCGAGCGTGCCGAGCGCGCCCCGCGTCCACCGCGCGAACGCGCCGACTACCGCACGCCGGTAGCCGAAGTAAAGACCGATGAACTGGCCGTTTCGCCCGTCGTGGCCGCCGCGGCAGCAATCAATGTCGCCGTGCCGCAAGACGATGAAGAAGCCGCCGTGCCGAAAATGATCACCACGATCGGCCCGAACGGTGAAGAAATCGAAGTCGAAGCCGGTGGCGATGAACCGCGCCGTCGTCGTCGTCGTGGCGGGCGTAACCGCAATCGCCGCGACCGCGACCAGGCCGAGGGCATGGAAGGCGAAGACGGCGACGTTGTCAACGAAGCCAGCTTCACCGTGGAACCAGCACCAGCGGACGCATCCGTATCGTTCGACAAGGATGCAGCGCCGGCGTTTGCCCGAGCCGAGCCAGTCGTGCGGCCGGTCGTTGCCGAAGCCGAGGCCGTAGCTGAAGCCGCAGCGCCAGCGCCAGCGCCAGCGTGGCAAGCCGACGTTGAACCAGCCGCCGCACCTGAGCCTGTATCGGAGTACGTGATGGCCCCAGCGCCGGTGGAAGCACCAGCCCCGGCACCAGCACCAGTCGAAGCTGCACCGGCCCCGGCCGTGGCAGTGGAAGCTGCACCCGCACCTGCCGAGCCGGCACCAGTGGCCGAGGTTGTTGCCGAAGCGCCTGCCGCGCCAGCGCCAGTCGACGTTGCTCCAGAAGTTGCTCCAGAAGTTGCTCCAGAAGTTGCGCCCGAAGTTGCGCCCGAAGTTGCTCCAGTACGTGAAGAAATCGTACCGGCAACCATGTTCACCCCGGCCGATCCGGTTGCCGAGCCTGCCCCGGTACCTGAAGAAATCGTGCCGGCGACCATGTTCACCCCGGCGGAACCAGTCGCGGAACAAGCGCCTGCCGAGGCAGCACCTGCACCTGTGCATGTGGCGACCTCGGCACCTGAGCCTGTTGCAGTTGCAGAGCCCGCACCGGCCCCTGTCGCCCCACCAGCGCCAGTTGCACCAGCGCCAGTTGCACCAGCGCCAGTGGCAGCCCCGGTTGCCGACCTGACCGAGATCCTCGGTTCGGCCGGCCTGACCCTGGCGGCCACCGATCCTGAAAAGCTGCGCGCAGCCCAGGAAGCGGCCGCCAACGCAGCGCCGCCGGTGCGCGTGCCACGCGAGCGCAAGCCGCTGCCGCCGCAAGTGGACGAGCCGCTGATCCAGGTCGACACCAGCCGCCAGTAATCAGGGCGCAATAAAAAGAGGGGAAGCCGAGGCTTCCCCTTTTTTACGTGAACATGCCATGTAGTTACAATGAACATGAGTGAATAATGACCCTGCCCGCCGACACCCGCCCCGCCCCCGTCACCTTGCGCGTCGCCTTCTGGTACTGGCTCAAGCTCGGCTTCATCAGCTTCGGCGGCCCGGCCGGCCAGATCGCGCTGATGCACACCGAACTGGTCGAGCGGCGCCGCTGGATCTCCGAACAGCGCTTTCTGCACGCGCTCAACTACTGCATGCTCCTGCCCGGCCCCGAGGCGACCCAGCTCGCCATCTACATCGGCTGGCTGATGCACAAGACGCGCGGCGGCATCCTGGCCGGGCTGCTGTTCTTCCTGCCCTCGCTGCTGATCCTGATCGTGCTGTCGTGGGTGTACATGGCTTACGGCACCCTGCCCGTGGTCGCCGGCGTCCTGTACGGCATCAAGCCGGCGGTGGTGGCCGTGGTCCTGGCGGCAGCCTGGCGCATCGGCTCGCGCACCCTGAAAAACCGCACCCTGCTGGCCATTGCCGTCGCCGCCTTCCTCGCCATCGCACTGGCCGAGCTGCCGTTCCCGCTGATCGTGCTGGCGGCCGGCGCCATCGGCATGATAGGCGGACGGCTGCTGCCAACCCACTTCCAGGTCGGCGGCAAGCATCCGGACAGCCGCGCCTCGTACGGCATCGCCCTGATCGACGACGACACCCCCACGCCCGCCCACGCGTGCTTTACCTGGCCGCGCCTGGCGCGGGTGGCCGTCGGCGGCCTGGCGTTGGGCGGCGCCGTGTGGCTGTTGCTGGCGTGGCGCTACGGCGCCGCCGGCGCCCTGGCGCAGATGGGCTGGTTCTTCACCAAGGCCGCGCTGATGACGTTCGGCGGCGCCTACGCCGTGCTGCCGTACGTGTACCAGGGCGGCGTGGAGCACTACCAGTGGCTCACCGCGCCCCAGATGATCGATGGCCTGGCCCTGGGCGAAACCACGCCCGGGCCCCTGATCATGATCGTCGCCTTTGTCGGCTTCGTGGGCGCCTGGAGCCACGCCATTTTTGGCCCGGGCAGCGTGCTGCTGGCCGGCGTTGCCGGTGCATGCGTGGCCACCTTCTTCACCTTCCTGCCCTCGTTCATGTTCATTTTGGCCGGCGGCCCGCTGGTGGAAGCGACGCGCGACAATGTGCGCATGACGGCCCCGCTGACCGCCATTTCGGCGGCGGTGGTGGGCGTCATCGTCAGCCTGGCGGTGTTCTTCGGCCAGCACGTGTTCGTGCACAAAGGGCAGGCCGACATCGCAGCGATTGCGATCAGCGCGGCCGCCTGCGTGGCCCTGTTCCGCTACAAGGTAGGCACCATCAAACTGCTCGCCGCCTGTGCCGTCGCGGGCCTCGTGCTATCGTATCGGCATGGCTGAAAAAATTATCATGCTCAGCGACGGTCGCGCGCCGCCGCCGGCAATCCCCGCGCGGCTCGATGCGCCCACCGGCCTGTTGGCCGACGCGCTCGGGCGGCCCCTGCACGACCTGCGTATTTCCGTGACCGACCGCTGCAATTTCCGCTGCGTCTACTGCATGCCGAAGGAAGTGTTCGACAAGGACTACGCCTACCTGCCGCATTCGTCGCTCCTGTCGTTCGAAGAGATCACCCGCATCGCCACCCTGTTCGTCGCCCACGGCGTCGAAAAGCTGCGCCTGACCGGGGGCGAGCCGCTGCTGCGCAAGAACCTCGAACGCCTGATTGGCATGTTAAGCAGCCTGCGCACCCCGAGCGGACGCGCGCTCGACATCACCCTCACCACCAACGGCTCGCTGCTCGCGAAAAAGGCGCGGTCCTTGAAGGACGCGGGCCTGAACCGAGTCACGGTGTCGCTCGACTCGCTCGACGACGCCACCTTCAAGCGCATGAACGATGTCGACTTCGCGGTGGCCGACGTGCTGGCCGGGATCGATGCCGCGCACGCCGTGGGCCTGGGCCCGATCAAGGTCAACATGGTCGTCAAGGCCGGCATGAACGACCAGGAAATCGTGCCCATGGCGCGCCACTTCAAGGGCAGCCCCTACATTTTGCGCTTCATCGAATACATGGACGTGGGCGCGTCGAACGGCTGGAACCTGGCCGAAGTGATCCCGTCGGCGGAAGTGGCGCGCCGCATCTCGGCCGAGATGCGGCTGGTCCCCCTGCAGGCGAACTACAACGGCGAAACCGCCGCGCGCTGGCGCTATGCCGACGGCGGCGGCGAAATCGGCCTCATTTCCAGCGTCACGCAAGCGTTCTGCAAGGACTGCTCGCGCGCGCGCCTGTCGACCGAGGGCAAGCTGTATACCTGCCTGTTCGCCTCGCGCGGCCACGATCTGCGCGCCCTGCTGCGCGAAGGCCGCAGCGACGCCGACATCTCGGCCGCCGTCGGCGCGCTGTGGAACGTACGCGCCGACCGCTATTCCGAAACGCGCACCATCAACACCAGCGGCATTGAAGAACGTCGAGAAAAACGCGTCGAAATGTCGTACATCGGCGGCTAAATGACTCCACTTGACGACATCACCGGCATGGTCCTGGCCGGCGGACGCGGCACCCGCATGGGCCACGTCGACAAGGGCTTGCAACGCTTTCGTGGCGCCACCATGGCCGAGCATGTGATTCGCCGGCTGGCGCCGCAGGTGGGCGCGCTGGCCATCAACGCCAATCAAAACATCGATGTCTACGCCGCTCTCAAGGTGCCGGTGTGGCCCGACCAGCTGACCGGTTTCGAAGGCCCGCTGGCCGGGCTGGCAACAGGCATGGCCCGCTGCGCCACGCCGCTGCTGGTCACCGCGCCATGCGACTCGCCATTTTTGCCATCGGACCTGGTAGCGCGCCTTTATCAAGCGTTGACCGAGGGCGGCGCCGACCTGGCGCTGGCGGAAACCACCGAACCCGGCGCCGACGGCACGCCGCGCGTCCAGCCGCAACCCGTGTTCGCCCTCGTGCGCACGGCCGCTCTGCCCCGGCTCGAAGCCTACCTGGCCGGCGGCGGACGGCGCATGGACGGCTGGTATGCCGGCATCACGGTCGCGCGGGTGCACTTCGACGATGCCGACGCCTTCCGCAACATCAACACGCTGGACGAACTGCGCCAGTGCGAACCCGAATGATCCCTCAACCAAGCACACCATGACCCTGCCGACCCTGAACGACGTCACCAGTTGCCTGTCCGCCTACGATCCCGACGCCCTCCCCGTGCGCGACGCGCAGCGCATCATCGGCGACTTCATCGCGCCGGTGGGCATAATCGAGCAGGTGCCTCTGCTGGCGGCGCTGGACCGGGTCCTGGCAGCGGACATCATCTCGCCGATCAGCGTGCCGGCGCACGACAATTCGGCCATGGACGGCTACGCACTGCGCGGGGACGACCTGTCGGCGACCGGCCCGCTCACCCTGGCCGTGGTGGGCACCGTGTTCGCGGGCCGCCCGTGCGCCGTGGTTCCGGCCAGCGGGCAGTGCGTGCGCATCATGACCGGCGGCGTCATGCCGGCCGGCTGCGACAGCGTGATTCCGCAGGAGCTGGTGGCGGCCATCGGCGCCGACAGCATCACCATCGCGCCCGGCGTGATCCGCAGCGGCGACAACCGCCGTTTCGCCGGCGAAGACCTGATGACCGGCAGCGCCGCCCTGCGCAAGGGTAAAGTCATCCGCCCGGCCGACCTGGGGCTGCTGGCGTCGCTCGGCATTGCCACGGTGCCGGTCGCGCGGCGCCTGCGCGTCGCGTTCTTTTCCACCGGCGACGAACTGCGCTCGATCGGCCAGCCGCTCGACGCCGGCTGCGTCTACGACAGCAACCGCTATACGCTGCACGGCATGCTCACGCGCCTGGGCTGCGAGATCGTCGACATGGGCATCGTGCGCGACGATCCGCAAGCGCTCGAAGACGCATTGCGCCACGCCTGCGAGAACGTGGACGCCATTGTCACTTCTGGCGGCGTATCGGTCGGCGCGGCCGACTACACGCGCGAGATCATGGCCAAGCTGGGCGACGTGAGCTTCTGGAAGATCGGCATGCGCCCCGGCCGTCCCCTCGCGTTCGGGCGCATCGCCTCGAACGGCCACAGCGCCTTCCTGTTTGGCCTGCCCGGTAATCCCGTGGCGGTCATGGTGTCGTTCTACTTCTTCGCGCGCGACGCGCTGCTGCGCATGATGGGGGCCGACGCGCCGCTGCCGCTGTTCAGGGTGCGCTCGGCCGGCGCCATCCGCAAGAAACCGGGGCGCACCGAGTACCAGCGCGGCATCCTCTCGCGCGGCGGCGATGGCGGGCAGACGGTGCGCATCACCGGCTCGCAAGGCTCCGGCATCCTGCGTTCGATGAGCGAGGCCAACTGCATGGTGATCTTGCATGATGAGCAAGGAAACGTCGAAGCGGACGATCTTGTCGATGTCATGCCGTTCGAAGGTTTGATTTGAAGAACGCTACCCATCCGGTCATGCCGCCGATGACAAAATTGCATGTATAATTGATTCAAAGCGGAAATTGATTGCAAAATAGCATCGCATGTGACACCTTTTTATGATTTATATGATAAGTTTGTTGTTTTGAAGTCACCCTTATTTTTCATAGCTTGCATATTTATTGCCGTGTTCACCACCCAATTTTCATAGGGGAAATGACGAAATCACATCGTTAATGGCAATTTACTATTAATAGAATTG
>DASVVD010000495.1:0-11205 GCA_036386715.1 Pseudoduganella sp. | reverse complement strand
GCTCGAACACGATTTCGCGCTGGCCATCCTGGACGTGCAGATGCCGGGCATGGACGGTTTCGAACTGGCCGAACTGATGCGCGGCACCGACAAGACACGCCACATTCCGATCGTGTTCGTCAGCGCGGCCGGCAAGGAACTCAATTACGCGTTCAAGGGCTACGAGACGGGCGCCGTCGATTTCCTCTACAAGCCGCTCGATCCGGATGCGGTGCGCAGCAAGGTCAGCGTGTTCGTCGACCTGCATTGCCAGCGCATGGAGATCCGCCGCCGGGTGGAGGAACAGCATGCGACGATGAACGAGCTGCGCGGTGCGCAGGAAGAGCTGCACTACGCGCTGCGCATGCGCGACGAGTTCATGTCGATGGTGGCGCACGAGCTGCGCACCCCGCTCAATACCCTGTTCCTGGGTACCCAGATGCGCCGCATGCAGCTCGAGCGCGGCAATATGGAAGCGTTCGGCAAGGCGGCGCTGGAAAAGATGGTCGAGGGCGATGGCCGCCAGATCCAGTCGATGATCCGGCTGATCGACGACATGCTCGATGTGTCGCGCATCCGCAGCGGCGTGCTGTCGATCCGCCCCGGCTGGACCGAACTGCAGGCCATGCTGCTGCGCCTTACGGACGACCTGGCGCGCCAGGCCGAGGATGCCGGCGCCACCTTCGAGCTCGAAGCACCGGAGACCGTGAGCGGCTGGTGGGACGAGTTCCGCATCGAGCAGGTGATCGTCAACCTGCTGACCAACGCGCTGCGCTACGGCGGCGGCAAGCCGGTGCGCATCCGCCTGTCGGGCAACGCAGCCGAGGCGCGCGTGGACGTGATCGACCAGGGCGCCGGCATCGACGATGCGATGCAGGCGCGCATTTTCCTGCCCTACGAGCGGGGGGCCGGCAACGGCGTGCCTTCCGGGCTGGGCCTGGGGCTGTATATCTCGCGCCAGCTTGCCGAGGCGCACCGGGGCACGCTGTCGGTGGCCAGCCGGCCGGGCGAGGGATCGGTGTTCACGCTGGTACTGCCGCGCGAGGCGCCGCCAGCCGGAGCGTAATGGCAACAGGGCGCCGCGCAGGCGCCTGGCGCGCTGCCTCACCGGTCGAGTAGGCTATACGCCACACAAGACGATTTCCACAAGCTATCGTGTGGACCCCCGCCAGCCGATGGCGGTAAATTTTCCGCCAGTCGAATCGATGGAGGCGGAAATGACGACTCTGCAGGGCGCGGATACCACGTTTCATCACGTTGACGGGCACCACATGCCCCATGGCTGGCGGCGCTGGCTGTTCGCCACCAACCACAAGGACATCGGTACCTTGTACCTGTGGTTTTCAATGATCATGTTCCTGTCAGGCGGCACGCTGGCGATGCTCATACGCGCCGAGCTGTTGCAGCCGGGCCTGCAGTTCGTACAGCCGGAAATATACAACCAGTTCACCACGATGCATGGGCTGATCATGATATTCGGCGCGATCATGCCGGCCTTCGTGGGCTTCGGCAACTGGATGATTCCACTGCAGATCGGCGCCTCCGACATGGCCTTCGCGCGGATGAACAATTTTTCGTTCTGGCTGCTGCCGCCGGCCGGCATCCTGTTGATCTCCTCGTTCTTTGCCGGTGGCGGCGCCACCGCCGCTGGCTGGACAATGTATCCACCCCTGTCGGTGCAAATGGGCATCGGCATGGACCTGGCCATTTTTGCCATCCACATCATGGGTGCGTCATCGATCATGGGCGCCATCAACATCATCGTCACGATCCTGAACATGCGCGCGCCGGGCATGTCGCTGATGAAGATGCCGATGTTCTCGTGGACATGGCTGTTCACGGCCTACCTGCTGATCGCCGTGATGCCGGTGCTGGCCGCGGCGGTGACGATGCTGCTGACGGACCGCCACTTCGGCACCTACTTCTACAACGCGGCCGGCGGTGGCGATCCGCTCCTGTGGCAGCACGTGTTCTGGTTCTTCGGCCACCCCGAGGTGTACATCATGATCCTGCCGGCGTTCGGCATCATCTCGGAAATCGTGCCGGCGTTTTCGCGCAAGCCGCTGTTCGGCTATGCATCGATGGTCTACGCGGCCGGCTCGATCGCCATCATCTCGTTCATCGTGTGGGCGCACCACATGTTCGCCACCGGCATGCCCATAACGGGCCAGCTGTTCTTCATGTACGCGACGATGCTGGTGGCGGTGCCCACCGGCGTGAAGGTATTCAACTGGATCGCCACGATGTGGCGCGGCGCGATGACCTTCGAGACACCGATGCTGTTCTCGATCGGCTTCATCTGGGTGTTTACGATTGGCGGTTTCACGGGCGTGATCCTGTCCGTGGCGCCGATCGACATCCAGGTGCACGACACCTATTACGTGGTCGCCCATTTCCACTACGTGCTGGTGGCCGGTTCCCTGTTCGCGCTGTTCGCCGGCTTTTATTACTGGGCCCCGAAGTGGACCGGCCACATGTACCCGGAGTGGCGCGGCCAGTTCCACTTCTGGAATTCGCTCATCTGGGTCAACGTGACCTTCTTTCCGATGCATTTCCTGGGCCTGGCGGGCATGCCGCGCCGCTATGCCGACTATCCGGTCCAGTTCACCGACTTCAACGTGGTGTCCTCGGTGGGTGCCTTCCTGTTCGGGCTGACGCAGGTGTATTTCCTGTTCTTCGTCGTGCTGCCGACGATTCGCGGTGGCGCCCCCGCGCCCGCCAAGCCGTGGGAAGGCGCGGAAGGGCTGGAATGGACCGTGCCGAGCCCCGCGCCGTTCCACACGTTCGAAAAGCCGCCGGTCGTAAAATGACGGCGGGAGGGGACATGCCGTGAAACGTGACTGGCCGATCGATGGTGGCAGGCGGGAATGGCTGCTGCGGCGCAACTGCTCGCTGACGCCGCGGCAGACGGTTGCCGCATGGGCCTTGCTGCTTGCGCTGTCGATGGCGGTCGGGCTGTTCTTCACATGGCACGGCGCCTGGTATGTGCTGGTCTTTTCCGTGCTGGAGATGACGGCCGTCACCGTCGCCTTCGTTCTCTACAGCCGCCATGCCACCGACTGCGACCGCATCGTGTATGACAACGGCATGCTGTTCGTGGAAAAATTGCGCGGCGGACGTGCCCAGTTGACACAGCTCGATCCTTTCTGGCTGCGTATCGTCATGCCGCAACGCCGGCGCGACCCGATCCGGCTCGAAGCCTGCGGCACCAGTGTCGATGTCGGCCTGTGGCTCCCCGACGCGCGGCGGCGCGCGCTGGCGCGTGAACTGCGCCAGGCGCTGGTCCGGTAACAAAAGCCTGCGGGATCTGCACTTTCTTCGCATCCACGTTCAGCGACCAGTTCCGGTCGAGCCTGGAGTCGATGCCTGCGGCCGTGTCGATGAGCACCGCGCACGCGCACCAGCCAGTCTTCCCCATGATGTTTCCTCTTTTTTCACTGTGTCAGCGGCGCCAGTGTAGGGAGGCTCATCCGTAAAAACTTTGATACATATCAAAATTGCCGAAACGAATACATCGTGGCAAAAACCAAGTAAGATATTTTTGCTACGCACCCATCACCCATCTGGAGACAGGCATGAAGCTGAACGTGAACGGACAGGTCCGCGAATTTCAGGCGGAGGACGATACCCCGCTGCTCTGGGTGCTGCGCGAGCAGCTCGGCCTGACCGGCACGAAATACGGCTGCGGCATCGCGCAATGCGGCGCCTGCACGGTGCACATCGATGGCGAGGCATCGCGCAGCTGCGTGCGGCCGGTCTCCACGGTGACCGAACAGATGAAGATCGTGACCATCGAAGGCCTGTCGCCGGACGGCTCGCACCCGGTGCAAAAAGCCTGGACCGCGCTGGACGTGCCGCAGTGCGGCTTCTGCCAGAGCGGCATGATCATGGCCGCCACCGCGCTGCTGAAGGAAAAGCCCAAACCCACCGATGCCGACATCGATGCGGCCATGACCAACATCTGCCGCTGCGGCACCTATAACCGGGTGCGCAAGGCGATCCATGTCGTGGCGCGCGGCGGCGATCCGAAAAGCGCCGGCCTGGCCATCGAACACCGCGAAGGGAGCAAGGCATGAGCGCCAGGGAGCCGACAACCGCCTCGCCGTCGCGCCGCCGCTTCCTCGGGCAATCCGCCGGCCTCGTGGTCGCTTTCCATATCCCGTTCGCCGCACAGTCACAGACACAGGCACAGGCGGTGCAATCGCCGGAAATCAACGCCTGGGTCGTGGTGAAACCGGATGACACGATCATCATCCGCATTGCGCGTTCCGAGATGGGGCAAGGCACGCTGACCGGCCTGGCGCAACTGGTGGCGGAAGAACTGGATGCCGACTGGAACAAGGTCACGACCGAGTACCCGACACCCGGCACCAACCTGGCCCGCAAGCGCGTGTGGGGCAGTTTTTCGACCGGCGGCAGCAACGGCGTGCGCGGCTCGCACGAATACGTGCGCAAGGGCGGCGCCGCGGCGCGCATGATGCTGGTACAGGCGGCAGCCACGCAGTGGGGCGTGCCGGTAGCGGAATGCAGCGCCGCGAACAGCGTGATCACGCATGCCGCCAGCGGCCGCACCGTCACGTACGGCAAGGTGGCCGATGCCGCGGGCAAGCTCGAAGCGCCGAAGGACATTGCGGTAAAGGATCCGAAGGACTGGAAGATCGCCGGCAAGCGCCTGGCACGGCTCGATACCGTGGACAAGACCACCGGCAAGCAGGTCTACGGCATGGACCTGGCCATGCCCGGCATACTGAACGCCGCGATCAAGGATTGCCCGGTCTTCGGCGGCAAGGTCAGGAGCTTCAATGCCGATGCCATCAAGGACAAGCCGGGCGTGAAAAAGGTGCTGCAAGTGGGCGACTCCGCCGTGGCCGTGGTGGCCGATACCTGGTGGCGCGCCAAGACCGCGCTCGATGCGCTGCCGATCGAATGGGACAAGGGCCCGAACGCGAACCTTTCCAGTGCCGACGTGGCGGCCACGCTGAAGGCCGGGCTGGATGCGCCGGAAGCGGCGGTGGGCAATGCGAACGGCGATGCGAAGACGGCGCTGGCCGGCGCTGCGCGGCGCATCGAAGCGGTGTATTCCTACCCGCACCAGAACCACGCGACGATGGAAACGATGAACGCCACCGCGCGCTGGACACCGGAGCGCTGCGAGGTCTGGACACCCACCCAGAACGGCGAAGCCGCGCTGGCCGCCGCATCGGAAGCGGCCGGCCTGCCGCAGGAAAAGTGCGACGTGTACAAGCTGCACCTGGGCGGCGGCTTCGGCCGGCGTGGCGCGGTGCACGACTGGGTGCGCCAGACGGTGCAGATCGCCAGGGAGATGCCGGGCACGCCGATCAAACTGATCTGGACCCGCGAGGAAGACATGCTGCACGGCCGCTACCACCCGGTCACGCAGTGCAAGCTTACGGCGGGGCTGGACAAGGCCGGCAACGTGACGGCGCTGCACATGCGCATCTCGGGCCAGTCGATCGTGGCGGCCCTGTTCCCCGGCAACGTCAAGAACGGCAAGGATGGCGCCGTGTTCCAGGGCCTGAATGCGCCGGGCACCGACGCGTCGATCGGCTACACGATACCGAACCTGCTGGTCGATCACGCGATGCGCAACCCGCCGGTGCCGCCGGGCTTCTGGCGCGGCGTGAACCTGAACCAGAATGCCGTCTACCTCGAATGCTTCATCGACGAGATCGCCCATGCCACGAAGCAGGACCCGCTGGCATTGCGCCGCAAGCTGATGAAGGACAGCCCGAAGCACCTGGCCGTGCTGGAGGCGGTGGCCAAACGGGTGGGCTGGGACAAGAAGCCGAAGAAGGGCGTGTTCCGCGGCCTGGCGCAAACCATGGGCTTCGGCAGCTACGTGGCCGCCTGCGCCGAGGTCTCGGTGTCGAAAGACGGGAAACTGAAGATCCACCGCATCGTGGCCGCTACCGACCCGGGCCACGCGGTGAACCCGCAGCAGATCGACGCGCAGGTGGAAGGCTCGTTCGTGTATGGCCTGTCGGCCGCGCTGTACGGCGAATGCACGCTGAAGGACGGGCAAATGGAACAGTCCAACTTCGACAGCTACCAGGTGATGAAGATCGACGAGATGCCGGCCGTGGAGACGATCATCATCCCGTCCGGCGGCTTCTGGGGCGGGGTGGGCGAGCCGACCATCGCCGTGGCGGCGCCTGCCGTACTCAACGCGATCTTTGCCGCCACCGGCAAGCGGGTGCGCGACCTGCCGCTGAAGAACCATAGCTTGAAGAGGGCATGAGCCATCATGGCGTGCGGCCAGGAAGCTGACCCCGTCACTCTCCGGCCCCGCCCCTGGCCGCTGGCGTATGCCAGGGGCCTGTCCCCGGTCGTGCTGGCCCTTGCATCGTCTTTCGCCCAGGCCGACAGCACCGCGGCGCTGTTGCCCGGCGCCGCACCCGGCGACCCGCAGCGCGGCCGCGCCATCGTCGCCAGCCGCCAGGTGGGCCTGTGCCTGCTGTGCCACACGGCCCCGATCCCGGAGGAGCGCTTCCAGGGCGACCTCGCGCCGAACCTGGCCGGTACCGGCGCACGCTGGACGATCCCGCAACTGCGCCTGCGCATCGCCGATTCCGCCCGCCTGAATCCTTCCACCATCATGCCTTCGTACTACCGCACCGAGGGCCTCACGCGCGTGGCGCCGGCATACCAGGGCAAGACGATCCTGAGCGCCCAGCAGATCGAAGATGTAGTAGCGTACCTGTCCACGCTGAAGGATGCGCCATGATGCCGAATCGCCACCGCCGCCAGTTGCTCGCCGCCGGCACACTGCTGGCGCTGGTGCGCCCGGCCGCCGCCACGCCGCAGCAGATGGCCTCGGCGGTGGCCGCCTACACCGGCAACAAATTGCCGCAAACCGGCCGCGTGACATTCGAGATCGCCCAGCTGATCGACAACGGCAACGCGGTACCGGTGACGATCCGCGTCGACAGCCCGCTGACGAAAGAGGACCACGTGACCGGCATTGCCATCTTCAACGAGCGCAACCCGGAAACCGACGTGGTGCAATTCACGCTGGGCCCGCGCGCCGGCAAGGCGGAGGTATCGATCCGGATTCGCCTGGCCACGTCGCAAAAGCTGGTGGTGGTGGCGAAGATGCGCGACGGCAGCTGCTGGCAGCAGACCGTGGACGTGATCGTCACGCTGGCCGCCTGCATCGAAGGGGAGGCCATGTAATGGCGCGCGCATTGATCCACATGCCGAAGACGGCGAAGCAGGGCGAGGTGATCGAGATCCGCGCCCTGATCGCGCACCCGATGGAATCGGGCTACCGCCCCGGTGCGGATGGCAAGCCGCTACCGCAGGACATCATCCGCCACTTCGAATGCCGCTACGACGGCGAGCAGGTGTTCGCGGCGGTGCTGCATCCGGCGATGTCCGCCAATCCGTACATCGCCTTTTTCACGGTGGCCACCAAGACCGGCACGCTGGAATTCAGCTGGACCGGCGACAACGGCTTTGCGCAGGCCGAGCGCATGGCGCTCACGGTCACGCCATGAAAGCGCTACTTGCCGCGCTGATGGTCGGCACGCTGGTCGCGCCGGCGCAGGATGCGCGCAAGTCCGGTTCGGCATTCATGGGCGAATCCACCCGCGCCATGCAGAGCGACGATACCCAGAATCCTGCAATGCTATGGGTAGCGAACGGGGAGGCTGCCTGGAATGCGCACGCAAACAGGAGCTGCGCCGCGTGCCACGGCGACGCGAAAGCCAGCATGCGCGGCGTGGCGGCGCGCTTTCCCGCGTTCGACAAGGAGGCCGGGCGCGTGATCACGCTAGGCCAGCGCATCGAGCAGTGCCGCGTGGGCAAGCAGGGCATGGCGGCATTCCGGCCCGAGGCCGATGAACTGCTGGCGCTGCAGTCCTATATTGCGCTGCAGTCGCGCGGCATGCCGCTGGCGCCGCCGCAGGATAGCGGCACGCGCGCCGCCGCGGAGCGCGGCAAGGCGCTGTTCGGCCAGCGCATCGGCCAGCTGAACATGTCGTGCGCCCAGTGCCACGACGACAACTGGGGCCGCAAGCTGGCCGGCGCCACGATCCCGCAGGGCCATGCGAACGCCTGCCCGATCTACCGGCTCGAATGGCAGGGCATGGGCAGCCTGCAGCGGCGGCTGCGCAACTGCATGACCGGCGTGCGTGCCGATGTGCCGCCGTTCGATGCGCAGGAGCTGGTCGATCTCGAAGCCTGGCTGGCGGTGCGGGCGCAAGGCATGCCAATGGAATCCCCGGGAGTACGGCCATGAAGACCATCACGTTGTCGATGCTGGCGCTGGAGGTGCTGCTGGGTGCGGCGCCGGCGTTTGCCGCTCCATCGGTAAGTGCCGGCGAGCGGCTGGCCGCCAGCTGCACCGCCTGCCACGGTACGCGTGGCAATACGGCGGCGTCATTGGGAAGCGCCACATTACCGCCGCTGGCCGGCCAGCCGAAAGAGGCGTTGCTGGCCAGCCTGAAGGCATTCAAGGCGGGCAGCCGCCCCGCCACGATCATGACCCAGCTGGCCAGGGGCTACACGGACGAACAGCTCGAACAGGTCGCCGCCTGGTTCGCCGCGCAGAAGGGAGACCGGCCATGAAGCGCCGCGATCTGCTGCAGGCGGCCGGCGCGGCGGTGGTACTGGCCGGCTGCGCCACCGTGGCGCCCCCCGCCAGACCGCACGTGGTCGTGATCGGCGGCGGCTACGGCGGTGCGACTGCCGCGCGCTATGTGCGCATGTGGAGTGGTGGCGAAGTCGATGTCACGCTGGTGGAGCCGAATGGCGCGTTCATCTCGTGTCCGTTGTCGAATCTGGTGCTGGGCGGTTCCCGGCGGATCGGCGACCTGACCCACGGCTACGATGCACTGGCATCCCGCCACGGAGTCCGTATCGTGCGCGACAGCGCCACGGCCATCGATATCGACCGGCGCACGGTGGCGCTGGCGGGCGGCAGCCGGCTGGCCTATGACCGGCTGATCGTCTCGCCCGGCATCGAATTCCTGTTCGACGAAATGCCGGGCATGACGGCCGACGGCGCGATCCTGCATGCGTGGAAGGCCGGCGCGCAGACGGTTGCGCTGCGCGCGCAACTGGAAGCGATGCCCGATGGCGGCGTGTATGCGCTGACGGTGCCGCCGGCACCTTACCGCTGTCCGCCCGGCCCCTATGAACGCGCCTGCCAGGTGGCGCACTACTTCAGCCGACATAAGCCACGCTCGAAAGTGCTGCTGCTCGATGCGAACGAGGACGTGGTGTCGAAAGGGCCACTGTTCAAGAAGATCTGGAAGGAGCGCTATGGCGGCATCGTCGAATACCGGCCCGGCTTCCGCGCGGTAGAGATCGATGCGGCCGGGCGCACCGCGATCTCGGAACTCGGCGAGAAGGTGAGGGCGGATGTGCTGAACGTGATCCCGCCACACCGAGCCGGCACGATCGCATCAAGCGCGGGCCTGGCGAATGCCAACGCCCGCTGGTGCGAAGTCGACTTCATCACCTTCGAATCAACGCGGGCGCCACACGTGCACGTGATCGGCGATGCGATCCAGACCGCGCCGTTGATGCCCAAGTCCGCCCACATGGCCAACCAGCATGCCAAGGTGTGCGCCGCGGCAGTGGTCGACCTGCTCGCCGGCCGCGCACCGAACCCGGCGCCGCTGCTGACCAACACCTGCTACAGCTTCGTCTCCGACCAGGACGTGATCCATGTCGCCTCGGTGCACGCGTATGACGCTGTGAAGAAGACCTTATTGGTGGTGCCGGGCTCTGGCGGGCTGTCGAAGGAAGCCAATGCGCTGGAAGGGGCTTATGCGCTGGGCTGGGCGGCCAATATCTGGGCCGATACGCTGTGGTGACCGGCGCCCTTGTGTCGTAGCTTCACGCGGGTACTCCGCGCAGTTAATCCACTATAATCGCCGGCCGTTTTCCACCTCGTGCTTTTCATGTCCATCGACTGGTTCTCGCCGGCGCAATGCGTCGGCTATATCGCGTTCGTGCTCGGCGTCGGCTCCTTCCTGCAGACCGACGACCGCCGCTTCAAGCTGTTCATGGCCGGCGAATGCCTGGCATATGTCGTGCACTTCGCGCTACTCGGCAATCCGACAGCCGTGGCGAGTTCCACCATGTCGCTGCTGCGCTCATTGCTGGCGTTGCGCACCCGCTCGGTGTGGGTGGCGCTGGCGGTCGTGGCGATCAATATCGCCCTCGGGCTCTACCTCGCCAAACAGCCCAGCGACTGGCTGCCGCTGACCGCGTCGTGCCTGGGCACGCTGGCGCTGTTCCTGTTGCAGGGGATTCCGATGCGGCTGGTGATGCTGGTGGGGACGTTCTGCTGGATTGCCAACAACGTGATTGCCGGTTCAGTTGGTGGCACGGCGCTGGAAGTGGTGGTTGCCTTGGTTAACCTGGTGACCATTGCGCGAATGGTGCGGCAGCGGGGGCGACGGATGCCTAATTCTGAAGATGGAGAACCCCCCTGCCGGCTTCCGAGAAGCATAGAGGAATAAGCCGGATGTAAGCTCGAACTCACGTTGGCTAATATTATCTATAGCGGTTAGTCTGCGTAGTGCGTTCCGTCCAGATCAGACGTTGTAAATAATTACTAAGGGTGTGGGGGCAATAACGGCCCCGTCCGGAGTAATGATCAATATCTGTACTTCCGCCATCCCATCGTACAAACTGCCATCCGTGGGAATCCTAGAGAACATGTCAACTCATACGCTGCAGGGCATAGTATTCGTCTACTCCCAGTACGCTATGTTCCCCTGTGAGGCTTTCCCCAGGTAAAGTTAGAAAAGCCAGTTAAATTCCTTGTAGGGACAGGTTGGTAGACACTCCAATCGGAACAGGTATGACTCCTAGGGGATGTTGTGCAATCACGAAAGATAAATAGTTATTAATTATATTCAAAGAGTTGCGTTAAACTTCCACCCTCTAATCGTTCCGGAAAGACTTAGGCGAATTCGTCCGACGGACGCAGCATAGTCCCTTGAAAATGCAGAAATTCACAGATCCGTCCCGAAAAGCCGAAGCTGACCCGAAGGCGTTGTTTAATCCTGACTAGCCAAACAGATTACTCTGGTCCGGTAACGCGCCCAACGCCATGGTTCAGGGAGCGATAGGTATAACTGCTATGTAAAACTCGGAGGATTCGAGACTATTTGAGTAGACTAGCTAATGCATGCGCGCCGGAAGTCAGCTCCAAGTCGTGTGACACCAATCATTCTTAATTCCTCGTGA
>DASVVD010000494.1:0-4534 GCA_036386715.1 Pseudoduganella sp. | reverse complement strand
TCGATCGGGCAAAAGTCGAGCAGGCAGCGCAGCAGTGTGGTCTTGCCGGCGCCGTTCACGCCGGCAAGACCCAGGATTTCGCCCGGCCCCAGGGCAAGGTGCACACCGTCGAGCACGGTCCTGCCGCCCTGGCGTCTGACAACATCACTGCACTGCAAGGCCGGTTCGGGCATTCGATGACGCTTCTATGTTGACGCTTCTGTATTGACGATTCGCATTGACGATCCGCCACTGTAGCAAAGAACCGACGTCCTGCGCCAGTACGGACCGGGGTTTCTAGCCCATGGGCAACTTTTCGTTCTACAATGACCGGCACCGCGGTAGTCAATCTTTGACGAACCGCAAAACTGGAGAAGCGCGCGTATGGCAAGGCCGGAAAAAGTAAGGCTCGGGGAGATCCTGGTGCAGCAAAAGCTGCTGTCCGAGGACCAGCTCGGCCTGGCGCTGGCGGAGCAGAAGCGCAGCGGGCGCAAGCTGGGCCGCGTGTTCATCGACAGCGGCTATGTGACCGAAGAGCAGATTGCCGGCGCGCTGGCGCGTCAGCTGAACATTCCGTACATCAACCTCAAGTTCTACAATATTAACCCGGAACTGGTGCGCCTGCTGCCGGAAACGCAGGCGCGGCGCTTCCGCGCGCTGGTGCTCGAGCAGCGCGACTCCGGCATGCTGGTCGGTATCTCCGATCCGACCGACCTGTTCGCCTATGACGAGATCGCCCGTATCGTCAGGCAGAACATCGAGCTGGCCGTCGTCAACGAAACCGAGGTGCTGGCCGCGATCGACCGCATCTACCGCCGTACCGAGGACATCACGGACCTGGCGCGCGAGCTGGAGGAGGAGATGGGCGACAGCTCCGTCGACTTCGGCGCGCTGGCCGCCAATCCCGGCCTGGAAGAGGCGCCGGTGGTCAAGCTGCTGCAATCGGTCTTCGACGACGCCGCCCAGGTGCGCGCCTCGGACATCCATATCGAGCCGCAGGAGGGCCGGCTGCACATCCGCTTCCGCATCGACGGCGTGCTGCACCTGCAGACCCAGGCCGACATCAAGATCGCGCCGGCACTGGCCTTGCGCCTCAAATTGATGTCGGAACTCGATATTTCCGAAAAACGCCTGCCGCAGGACGGCCGCTTTGCCGTGCGCGTGAAAAATACCCGCATCGACGTGCGTATCTCGACCATGCCGACCCAGTACGGCGAATCGATCGTGATGCGGCTGCTGTCGCAGGGCAGCACCAACCTGCGGCTGGACGCGATCGGCATGCCGCGCGCGCTGATGGAGAAATTCCGCGCCATCGTGGCGCGGCCAAACGGCCTGGTGCTGGTGACCGGGCCGACCGGCTCCGGCAAGACCACCACGCTGTACAGCGCGCTGGCCGAACTGAACTCGGTCGAGAAGAAGCTGATCACCGTGGAGGACCCGGTCGAATACCGGCTGCCCGGCATCAACCAGGTGCAGGTGAACGAGAAAATCGCGCTGAGCTTCGCGCGCGTGCTGCGCTCGGCGCTGCGCCAGGATCCCGATGTGGTGCTGGTGGGCGAGATGCGCGACCAGGAAACGGCGCAGATCGGCCTGCGCGCCGCCATGACGGGCCACCTGGTGCTGTCGACGCTGCACACCAACGATGCGGCCAGCACGCCGCTGCGGCTGATGGACATGGGCGTGCCGCGCTACATGGTGGCCAGCTCGCTGCAGGCCGTGCTGGCGCAGCGGCTGGTGCGCGTGATCTGCGAAAGCTGCACGCAGCCCTACACGCCGACGCCCACCGAGCGTGAATGGCTGAGCCTGGAACTGAACGACAAGGTCGACATGGCCCGCTATTTCCATGGCAAGGGTTGCTCGCACTGCAACGGCATGGGTTATCGTGGCCGCACCGGCGTCTACGAGCTGCTGGAAATGACGAATGCCGTCGTCGATGCCGCCAACGATCCCGATCCGGCGCATTTCCTGAAGGCGGCGCAACGGGAAATGGCAGGACAGACGCTGCGCCGCCACGGCGTGCAGCTGGTGGTGCAGGGCCGCACCACGATCGCCGAGGCGATGCGGATCAGTAACCAGCAAGAGGATTGATGCCTTATTTCGCGTACAAGGCGCGCGACCCGCGCGGCCAGCTGTTGCAGGGCGTGCTGGAGGCCGCCGACAGCGGCGCGGTGGCCGACCAGCTGCTGGGCTCCGGCGCCACGCCGGTCGAGATCGCGGCCACCCGCGCACCCGCCAAGGAGGCCGGCGAGGGGCTGTGGGCGCGGCTGACGCGGCCGAGGGTGACGGACATGGATGTGCAGCTGTTCAGCCGCCAGTTGTATACGCTGCTGAAATCGGGCGTGCCGATCATGCGCGGCCTGGCCGGCCTGGAGGAATCGGCGGTGAACCGCTCGTTCGGCCAGGTCATCCGCGACCTGCGTGAATCGCTCGATGCCGGGCGCGAACTGTCCGCGGCGATGCGCCGCCATCCCGGCGTGTTCAACAACTTCTACCTGTCGATGGTGCGCGTGGGGGAAATGACGGGGCGCCTCGATGCCGTGTTCCTGCGCCTGTTCGACCACCTCGAATTCGACCGCGACATGCGCCAGCGCGTCAAGACGGCGCTGCGCTATCCCACCTTCGTGATCGTCGCCATTGCCATCGCAATGGGCGTGGTGAACCTGTTCGTGATCCCCTCGTTTGCCAAGGTCTTCACCAGCCTGCATGCCGAACTGCCGCTGATGACGCGGATCCTGCTCGGCACGTCGAACTTCGCCGTTGCCTACTGGCCGACCATGGCCGGCGCGCTCGTGCTGGCCGTGCTGGGCTGCCGGGCATGGCTGAAGACCGCCAAGGGCCGCTTCGACTGGGACCGCTTCAAGCTGCGCCTGCCGATCGCCGGGTCGATCATCCTGAAAGCCACGATGGCCCGTTTTGCGCGCGGTTTCGCCCTGTCGGCGCGCAGCGGCGTGCCGATCGTGCAAACGCTGGCAGTGGTGGCGCAGACCGCCGACAACGCCTACCTGGCATTCCGCATCGAGCAGATGCGCGATGGCGTGGAACGGGGCGAGAGCATCCTGCGCACGGCCGTGGCGGCCAATGTGTTCACGCCGGTGGTGCTGCAGATGATCGCCGTCGGCGAGGAAACCGGTGCCCTGGACGACCTGATGGACGAGATCGCCCAGATGTACGAACGCGAGGTCGACTACGAGCTCAAGACGCTGTCGGCGCAGATCGAACCGATCCTCATCGTCTTCCTCGGCATGATGGTGCTGGCGCTGGCGCTGGGGATCTTCCTGCCGATCTGGGACATGGGCCGGGTTGCAATGCGGCATTGAGCCTGGGTTGCTTGTGTCAGTGCATGCGAGCAAGCCGTGTCCAGTCATGGCCACGCGTGCAACTCGTTGATATTCCGGAAGCTTTTTTTTACTGTCGCGTTGCGAAACGGCGAAAAATCACGGCAGGGACGAGAATTTATCGTGCTATGTGGAAAGAATTTGATCTTTCACGGTACAATGAACTTGCTTGTGGGATACATGCAAGCCGCCCGGCAGCGCACTGCCTGATACCCTATCAATCGCACCGCCAGCGCGGCGCAACGCACGGAGAAAGTCAATGAACAAGCAGGCATACGCCCGGAATTCCCAACAACGCCAGGGCGGTTTTACGCTGATCGAACTGATCGTCGTGATCGTCATCCTCGGCATCCTGGCCGCCACCGCGCTGCCGAAATTCGTCAACATGGGTGCCGATGCACGCGTTGCCGCGCTCGGCGGGGCACGTGGTGCCATTGCTGCCGCCAGCGCGATGGCGCGTGGCCAGTTCCTGCTCAAGGGCGGTAGCGATTACACGGTGGAAGGCGTGACGGTCACTTACGCGTCGGGCTATCCGGCCGCGAGCGCCAAATTTGTTGAAGCCGCCGGCGTGACCGACGATTTCTCGGTGATTGTGGGCGCAAATACCGACGGTACCAAAGGCCCGACGACCACGGACAAGGACATCGCGATCGTGCCGAAGAGTGTCGCAGGCACGGCCACCGCAGCGAAGTGCTTCATCAAGTACACCCAGGCCACCGCTACCGCAGCGCCGATCATCACGGCTGCACCAGCCGCTGCCGATTGCTGATCCCGCAGACGCCCGCTCAATAGCAGGCGGTCCTGCCCGGGTCCGCCACGGCACATGCCGTGGCGGACCTTTTTCTTTCCACGTAGTCCGGCGTGGCCACCACCGCGCTGCTGCCCGGGCAGGCGGCGGCATTGCAGGCGGTCGCCTCGATCCGGTACAGGTTCTTGGCGACCGGATCGCCGGCCGCCGTCTCCCCTTCGCCGAACACCCTGCGCTCGCACGTCACGCTGGCGCGGAAGCCCGCCACCCCGGCCAGGCTGATCGTCCCCGCCGAGCAGTCGTCGTTGACCAGCGCCCGGTACAGGCCCCATTCCAGCCCCGCGCGCGCGGCCTGGTCGGCATGGGCCGATTGCAGGTCCATCGCGCCGGTGACCTGCTGGGTCGTGCCGATGCGCATCACGGCCAGCGCCAGTCCGCCCAGCGCGACCACCACCAGCACCGCCGCGATATA
>DASVVD010000493.1:0-5869 GCA_036386715.1 Pseudoduganella sp. | reverse complement strand
GCTTGGTTGAGATTTCAGGCATGTTTTCTATGTGCGAAGCGAAGGTACACGCCAGTCTACAGCGAATCGCGCGGGGGCGTGATGACTGGCGTGTATCGGGACTACGGGTGCGGCGTGACGCTTAACGGCGCATGACCTTTTCGGACGGGGTCAGCGCTTCGATATAGGCGGGGCGCGAGAAGATGCGCTCGGCGTACTTCATCAGCGGCGCGGCCGTCTTCGACAGTTCGATGCCGTAGTGGTCCAGGCGCCAGAGCAGCGGGGCGATCGCCACGTCCAGCATCGAGAACTCGTCACCCAGCATGTACTTGTTCTTCAGGAACAGGGGAGCGAGCGTCGTCAGGCGGTCGCGGATTTCGGTGCGGGCCTTGTCGTGGCTCTTGTCGTTCGTCTTGTTGCGCTCGCTTTCCAGCACGTGCACGTGGACGAACAGCTCTTTCTCGAAGTTGAACAGCATCAGGCGGGCACGGGCGCGCATGAGCGGGTCGGCCGGCATCAGTTGCGGGTGCGGGAAGCGCTCGTCGATGTACTCGTTGATGATGTTCGATTCGTACAGGATCAGTTCACGTTCGACCAGGATCGGTACCTGGCCGTACGGGTTCATCGTCGAAATGTCTTCCGGCTTGTTGAACAGGTCGACGTCGCGCACTTCGAAATCCATGCCTTTTTCAAACAGGACCAGGCGGCAACGCTGAGAAAATGGGCAGGTGGTGCCCGAGTAGAGAACCATCATGTTGGTAGTTCCTTAAGAAAACAAAGGGGGCGAGACCGCGAACGGTTCACCCCAGTTGGCCGCGCGGCATGGCGTGCGCGCGGAGCAAAAACGAGACCTTACCAAAATCAGTAAGCTAAAATCAAATTTTTATTTGACTTCTTTCCAGAGCGAAGCATTTAAACGCCAGGCCAGGAAGGCAAAGGCCGACAGGAACAGCAGCACCGCCACGCCCAGGCGCTTGCGTGTCTGCTGTGCCGGTTCGGCCATCCATTCCATGTAGCCGACCAGGTCCGCCACGGCCGTATCGAACTCGAGCTTGTTCATGGTGCCGGGGGTCAACTGCTGGAAGCCGGCAAACTTGTGCACGGTCTTGGCGGCATCGTGGGGATCTTTTTCCTCCACCCATTTTGCGCCCTGCACGCCCTGCAGTTGCCACAGCACGTGCGGCATGGCCACGTTCGGAATCACCAGGTTGTTGAAACCGGTTGGCCGCGTGTCATCCTTGTAGAAGGTGCGCAGGTAAGTATACAGGTAGTCGCCGCCGGAACCCGCCGGGCCCGATTTCGCCCGCGAGATCACGGAAAGATCGGGCGGCACCACGCCGAACCAGGCCTTGGCATCCTTGGCCGGCATCGCCGTGGTCATCAATTCGCCGACTTTTTCGCCCGTAAACAGCAGGTTGTTGCGGATCTGGTCTTCGGAAAGGCCGATATCGCGCAGGCGGTTATAACGCATCGACGATGCGTTATGACAGTTCAGGCAGTAATTGACGAACAGCTTGGCGCCATTCTGCAGCGCAGCCATGTCGTGCGAGCGGTCCGGCGCCGGGTCCAGCGGGTGGCCGCCTTCGGCGCCGATGGCCAGGGCCGGCAGCAGCGCCAGCAGTGCGAGAAACTTTTTCGTGAAAGTCATCATTCGTGTCCTTTGCCGGTAGCCGGGTCAATGTGCATGGAAGACCACGCGATCGGGAACCTTTTTGAAGGTGCCCATCGTGCTCCACCACGGCATCAACAGGAAGAACGCGAAGTAGTACAGCGTGCCCACCTGCGACACGATCGTCTTGACGACCGAAGGTGGTTGCGTGCCCAGGTAACCGAGCGCCACGAACGTGATCGCCAGCAGCGCATACAGGTATTTGTGCCATTTTGGACGGTAGCGGATCGATTTCACCGGCGAATGGTCCAGCCATGGCAGGAACGCCAGGATCACCACCGAGGCACCGAAGAACACCACGCCCCAGAATTTCGCGTCCAGCACCTGCGGCAGCATGCCGATGATGATGAGGAGGGCGATCACGGCGATCACGGCCTTGGTGCGGAACGCCAGCCGCGATTTCAGCCACAGGAAGCTCACGTAGGCGGCCACGGCCACCATCAGCACCCAGATGAAATCGGCAGTGACGGCGCGCAGCACCGAGTAGAACGGCGTGAAGTACCAGGTCGGCGCGATGTGCAGCGGCGTTTTCAACGGGTCGCCCGGCAGGAAGTTGTTGTACTCAAGGAAGTAGCCGCCCATTTCGGGCGCGAAGAACACCACCGCCGAGAAGATCACCAGGAAGACCGACACGCCAAACAGGTCGTGCACCGTGTAGTACGGGTGCGACGGGATGGCATCGACCGGGTTGCCGTCCGGCCCCATGTTGGCTTTCACCTCGATGCCGTCCGGATTCGACGAACCCACTTCGTGCAGTGCGATCAGGTGCGCCGCCACCAGGCCCAGCAGCACCAGCGGAATGGCGATCACGTGGAACGCAAAGAAGCGGTTCAGCGTGGCATCGGACACCACGTAGTCGCCGCGGATCCACAGCGACAGGTCCGGCCCGATCAGCGGGATGGCGCCGAACAGGTTGACGATCACCTGCGCGCCCCAGTAGGACATCTGCCCCCACGGCAGCAGGTAGCCGAAGAACGCCTCGGCCATCAGGCACAGGAAGATGGCAAAGCCGAACAGCCAGATCAGTTCACGCGGCTTGCGGTAGGAACCGTACATCAGGGCCCGCGTCATGTGCAGGTAGACCACGATGAAGAACGCCGAAGCGCCGGTGGAGTGCATGTAGCGCACCAGCCAGCCCCACGGCACTTCGCGCATGATGTATTCGACCGAGGCGAACGCCAGGTTGGCATCCGGCTTGTAGTGCATGGTCAGGAAGATGCCGGTCACGATCTGCAGTACCAGCACGAACATGGCCAGCGAGCCGAAGATGTACCAGAAGTTGAAGTTCTTCGGGGCGTAGTAGCGCCCCCACTGGTCGTACCACAGCTTGCTCAGTGGAAATCGGTCGTCGATCCAGCCCAGCGCCTTTTGTGCCGCCGGCGCATCGACCGGCAGTTTTGTCTCCTTGAACGCCGCCATGTTATGCCTCGCCTTTCTCGTCTTTGCCGATCAGGATGCGGGTATCGCTCAGGTACATGTGGCGCGGCACCACCAGGTTGTCCGGTGCCGGCTTGTTCTTGAACACGCGGCCGGCCAGGTCGAACGTGGAACCATGGCAGGGGCAGAAAAAGCCGCCGTTCCAGTCGTCGGGCAGCGATGGCTGCGGACCGGGCGTGAACTTGGTGGAGGGAGAGCAGCCGAGGTGGGTGCAGATGCCGATGGCAACGAGGTATTCGGGCTTGCGCGCACGCGCTTCGTTGATGCAGTACTCGGGGGTGAATTCGTCGGGATTGCGCTTCGACTGGGGATCGGCGACTGCGCCATCGGTCTTTTTCAGCGAAGCCAGCATTTCAGGCGTGCGGCGCAGGACCCAGACCGGCTTGCCACGCCACTCGACGGTGACCATTTCACCGGGCGAAAGGGAGGAGATATCGACTTCGACCGGCGCGCCCGCGGCCTTGGCGCGCTCGGAGGGTTGAAACGTGCTGACCAAGGCGCCTGCCGTGCTGATTCCTATCACGCCACCCGCGGCACAAGTGGCCACTAACAGACCTCGCCGGCTGGGATCGACCTGCTTCTCAATGCTCATACAAACCCCAATCTTATAAAAATTCGAATATTTGTAAAGCGACAACAGACCTACAGCAACACAAAATTATAAGTGAACATAAACACTCATCAAAGCGAAAACGTTGCAATAGTAAAAATGATCCCAATGTTGCGCCGCACCGTAAACCGCCGTCCAAACGGCTGGGGCCGCTGTTGAAAAAACAGTATCATTCCATGGGGAACAACCACTACGGGAGCAATACCATGGCCATGATGAAAGAATTCAAGCAGTTCGCAATGCGCGGCAATGTGATCGACCTGGCGGTCGGCGTGATCATCGGCGCGGCGTTCAGCAAGATCGTCGATTCGCTGGTGCAGGACATCATCATGCCGCCCATTGGCAAGCTGATCGGCGGCCTCGATTTCGCCAACTATTACGTGGCACTCAACAACCAGGACCCGAACCTGCCGCTGGCCGAGGCCAGGAAGCTCGGCGCAGTACTCGCCTACGGGAATTTCCTCACCATCCTGTTAAACTTCCTCATCCTGGCGTTCGTGATCTTCCAGATGGTGCGGCTGGTTCAAAAGGCCCGCAACCGGCTCGAGGCACCGGCGGCAACGGCCGAGCCGGCACCGGCGGCCGAAGAGGTCGTGCTGTTGCGCGAAATCCGCGACGCCCTGAAAAAATAACCGAGCGGCCCCGAGCCGCCATCAAGTAGGAACGCCATGCAGCGACTGTGGTTATTGTTTGCGCAAGCGGTGACCATTGTCCTGGCACTGTATTTTGTCTATTCCGCGGTGCAGCCGAAGTGGCCGCCCGCGCGCCCCGGCACCGTGCAACAGCTCGGCACGCCGTCACAGCCGGCCTCGGCGATCGTGGCCGCGCCCGCCCCCACGCCGAACTCGTTCCGCAGCGCCGCGGGCCGGGCCATGCCGGCCGTGGTCAACATCCTCACGTCGAAGGCACTGCCGCAAAAGCACCCGCTGATGCGCGATCCCTATTTCAAGCGCTTCTTCGGCGACCGCGGCAACGACAGCGAAGAAGACGAAGAAGACGACTCGAACAGCCTGGGCTCCGGCGTGATCGTCAGCCCGGATGGCTATATCCTGACCAACTTCCACGTGGTCGAGGCCGCCGACGAGATCGAGGTGGTATTGGCCGATGGCCGCAAGGCATCCGCCAGGCTGGTGGGCACCGATCCGGAAACCGACCTGGCCGTCATCAAGATCGACCTGAAGCAGCTGCCCGCCATCATCCTGGGCAATGTGGACAGCGCCAAGGTGGGCGACGTGGTGCTGGCGATCGGCAATCCGTTCGGCGTCGGCCAGACCGTCACGATGGGCATCATCTCCGCGCTGGGTCGCAACAACCTGCACATCAATCATTTCGAGAATTTCATCCAGACCGACGCGGCGATCAACTTCGGCAACTCGGGCGGCGCGCTGATCGACACCAACGGCAACCTGCTGGGCATCAACTCGGCGATCTATTCGCAGAGCGGCGGCTCGGTGGGCATCGGCTTTGCCATTCCGGTCAGCACGGTGAAGACGGTGATGGAATCGATCATCAGGAGCGGCCATGTGGTGCGCGGCTGGATCGGCGTGGAGTCGCAGGAAATCACGCCCGAACTGGCGCGCAGCTTCGGCCTGCAGCGCGACAGCGGCGCGATCATTGCCGGCGTGGTGCGCAACGGCCCGGCCGACAAGGCCGGCATGAAACCGGGCGATATCCTGGTGTCCGTCGACGGCAAGCCGGTGCGCGACACCAACGAGATGCTGAACCTGATTGCCCAGCTGCAGCCGGGCGGCAAGGCCACGATGCGCGTGCTGCGCAAGAACCGCGAATCGGAACTGGCCATCACGGTGGGCAAGCGCCCCGTCCCGAAAAAATAAGTCCGGAACAAGCGAATATTCACAAGCGAAAGACAAGAGAACCGAATGCACCTGCGTGACCTGAACGGCTACCTGCAAGAGCTGGCCGAGAACAACAACCGCCCATGGTTCGTGATGAACAAGCCGCGCTACGACATCCTGCGCGAGGAATTCCTGGAACTGGTGACGCAGGTGATCGCGGAAACCGGCAAGTTCGACCGTGAGGTCAAGTTCTGCAATCCGAAGAAGGCGATCTTCCGCATCAACCGCGATGTGCGCTTCGCCCACGACAAGAGCCCGTACAAGACGAATTTCTCGGCCGCCCTGGCGCCGAGCGACCTGCGGCGCCCCAGCCAGTCC
>DASVVD010000492.1:0-4486 GCA_036386715.1 Pseudoduganella sp. | reverse complement strand
GCACCAGATCGACGCGGCCGGCTGGTTCGTCGCCAATCCGCAGGTCACCGTGGTCGACACGCGCCGCTTCCAGCGCATGGACAAGGCGCTGACGGCCTTCCTGGACGAGATGGCCGCCCACCCGCCACAGGACCCTGCCACGCGCAGGGCCCTCGATGCCCTGGGTGCCGCGCTGGCCCAGCCGCAGGGAGTGGACTACTGAGATGACGTTCCTGACCGACCTGAAGGCGCGCTTCACGCGCGAACACGTGACGCTGGCGCTGGACGATATCCAGGCCCTGGTCCTGCGCTCCCGCCCGGAACCCTATGTGGGCATCCATGCGATGCTGCGGGTCGACGATGCCGCGGGCGGGCGCGACCTGCTGCGCCGCATGGCCGACCATATCCCGTCCGCTGCCGGATGGACCGACGATCGCGACGCCTGGATGGGCATGGCGCTGAGCTTCCAGGGCCTGAAGGCGCTCGGCGTTCCCGACGCTTCGCTGGCCAGTTTTCCACTGCCGTTCCAGCAGGGCATGGCGCAGCGCGCGGAACAGCTGCGCGATGTCGGCGGCAATGCGCCGGCGCATTGGGAAGAGGCTTTCCAGCCGGGCGCCTGCCATATCGCCCTGACGATTTATGCGCGCGACGAGGCCGCCCTGGAGGTGGCCGTCGGCAAGGCGATGGGCGAGCTGGAAAACTCGCACGGCGTGCGCCTGATGGGCACGCACGGCTTCGGCGCCGACGCCGACGCGAAAAACCCGTTCGGGTTTCGCGACTCCATTTCGCAGCCGGCCATTGCCGGCAGTGGCCTCGCGCCGCTGCCCGGGCAGGAACGCGCGATCGCCGCGGGTGAGTTCATCCTGGGCGAAAACAGCGAAACCGGCACGCCGGTCGCCATGCCCGACCCGCCCGAGCTGGGCAGGAACGGCTCCTTCGTGGTACTGCGCAAATACCGCAGCCGGGTCGGCGCCTTCAATGACTATATCCGCAGCCACGCAGCCGATGACGCCAGCGAAGAATTATTGGCGGCCAAGATGGTCGGCCGCTGGCGCAGCGGCGCACCGCTGACACTCGCGCCGGAACGTGACGATCCGGCCCTGGGCACCGATCCGGCGCGCAACAACGATTTCGATTTTTCAAAGGATAGGCGCGGCCTGATGTGTCCGCATGCTGCGCACATGCGGCGGCTCAATCCACGCGATAGCCAGCTGACCATCCTGACCGACGTGAACATCCACAGGATCATCCGCCGCTCGTCCACCTTCGGTCCGAAATGGCGGCGCGACCTGACGGCAGGCGACGACCGGGGGGATCGCGGCATCTTCTTCATTTTCATCAGTGCGCGCGCCTACGACACGATCGAGTTCCTGCAGCAGGAATGGATCAATCGCGGCAACTTCATCGACCTTGGCACCGAGCGCGATCCGCTTGTCGGCCTGCAGGAAACGCCGGGCACCTTCACGATTCCGCAAACCCCGGTGCGGCGCAGGATCGATGGCGTCGCCACGTTCAACGAGCTGCGTGGCGGCGAATACCTGTTCATGCCGTCGCTGAGCGCCCTGCGCTGGATCGCCGGAGCGCATTGAACGACCGGCAGCGGCGCGACAGCGGCAATCGCGCAGGTTCCCGTCAGCGGGACATTTCCTGGAAACCAGGGTCTGTCCCGGGTTTTTCAGCGGTAGCTGAGCGCGTTGTAGATGGTGCGGCGCGTATCCTCGATGCGGCGGCGGCCGTGCATGACGCGGGCGTTGTCGATGACGACGATGTCGTTGTCGCGCCAGCCCACGTCGACCGTGTGGCGCTGGCACACTTCGTCCAGCGCCGCGCGCATCGCTTCCGGCAGCGGCGTGCCGTCCGCGAACGTGATCCGGGGGCGCTCGTAGTTGAACGACGGCCCGAAGATGCTGTTGGCGAACGCCGGCCGGCCGGGACTGAACGGCGAACGGTGCAGGATCGCCGGCGTGCGGAAGCTGTACGTGACCGAGTGGTCCGCGTTCAGTTCGGTCTGGGTATCCCCGCTGCCGTCGACCAGGGCCAGCAGGCGCTGGTAGCAGGTGCGCGTATCCAGCGCTTCCTGGCCGGCATCGGAGGCATGCCGCACATAGTTCTTCCACAGCGCTTCGCCGACACTGCGCGTGTAGACGATATCCTGCGCCAGCAGCGCCGCGCGCATCCCCGGCGACAGGTCGCGATACACGGCGGCGCCGTCGCAGACGGTGGTTTGCGATCCCACCGCCGGGGCCTGCGTGCAGAAGAACCAGCACAGGTCGGGCCAGAACGGGCTGTTGCCGTTTTCGCAGTGCAGGCCGATCGCGTCCTGGCCCGCATCGACCTTCTGCGCCAGCACCTTGCCGTCCTGGTCATGGAACTGGCGGGCCGGGTCGAGACTGATGCGGCTGCTGTGGGCACGCACCAGGTCCGAGAAGCCCTGCACGTCGCACGGGAAGCCGCGCAGCACCACGTAGCCGTAGCCGCCCAGCCACCCGGCCAGTTGCGCCTTGTCGATCGAACCCAGGGTCTCGCCCGCTTCGCCTTGTACCACCAGACCCGCCTGGCGGGTATGAACTGCAGTTTGCACGTGATTCTCCAGAAATTAGAGGTTGAAATTCAAGGTTGACTTCGAGGTTGAAATTCAAGCTTGATGAAGCATGGTGGCGGCTGCCGGGAGACTGCCGCGAAGGTTGCCCGCCTGGTGCTCGCGGACGTGGCGCTCGCGGACGTGACGCTCGACCTCCTGCCGGCGCGGCCGGCCCGTGACCGTAAACAGGCTGGCCCGCAGGGCCGGCGCATCGGCTTCGAACACGAAGGTGCTGGCGCGCTCGACACCGGAGAGCCAGCGTTCGCCATGCCGTTCCAGCGCGTGCCGCAGTGAGCACTGGTCGACGCCGGCCGCTGTCAGCACATAGGCCGACAGGGTCTCCTGCCCTTCGCCCAGCAGCACGATGTCCGCGACGCCCGCCACGCTGCGGTACGACGCCTCGGCCGGTTCCGGCGACACGTTGCGGCCGTGCGCGGTGATGATCAGGTTCTTCTTGCGGCCGATGATCGTGATGAAGCCGTCGGCATCGATCTCGGCCAGGTCGCCCGTCCACAGCCAGCCGTCGGCATCGGTATGGCAGGCGCTGGGATCGCTGCCGCTGTAGCCGGCGAACAGCGAAGCGCTGCGCACGCCCAGCTCGCCGTCCGGCCCCAGCTTGCAGGCCACGTGCGCCAGCGGCTTGCCGACGCTGCCGATGCGGTTCTCGGCCCGCGTATTCCACGACACGACGGAGCTGTTCTCGCTCAGGCCATACCCTTGCAGCACGGTGATGCCGCGCTGCGCCAGCCGCCGGATCGTGGCAGCGGCGACGGGTGCACCGCCCGCCGCGATCAGGGGCACGCTGTCGCGGCCGAACAGCGCCTCGCACAGTGCTTCGCTAGCCAAGTCGGGAAGGCGGTCCGCCGCATTGGCCAGTGCCTCCACCAGCGACGGCGGCAACGTGACCGCGCTGGGGCGGGCGCGCTTCAGCAACGCCAGCTTGTCGCCAGCCACGGCGCCCGGATCGCCCAGCGGCGCTTCGCCGACGGGCGGCAGCACCACGGTGCCACCCGCCGCGAACGGCATGTACAGCGCCGTCACCTGTTCGATCAGCAGGCTGAACGGCACCAGGTTCAGGTAGCGCGTGTAGTCGTCCGGCGTGGCATGCCCCCACAGCGATGCAAGCAGCGCATCAAGGCCGTTCGCGCGGATCCGCACGCCCTTGGGCGCGCTGGTGGTGCCGGACGTATGAATCACCTTGCAGACCCGGTCCGCCAGCGTGCCGGCGGACAGCGCCCGGGCCGTTACGGCGGCGGCGCCCTCGACCAGCTGGCCGATGGCGAGGCACGGCATCGACCGGAACGCCTGCGGCGCATCGGCGCGCCACGCCTCGAAGCGGCGCTGGCCTTCGTCGTCGGTCAGCACGACGCTGCATGGCGCCAGCAGGTGGGCGGCCTGTTCCGCGCTGAACGCCAGCGGCACCGGCACTTCGACATGGCCGCCCATCAGCAATGCCAGGTCGGCCTCGATCCACGCCACGGAATTGGCGGCCACCAGGCCGATGGTGGTGCCCGGCGTGCACCGGGCGGCCAGCGCCGCCGCCAGCGCGTTGCACTCCTGCTCCAGCGTGCCGTAGCTGACGACGCGGCCCGGCGACACGGTGCCTCCCAGCTGCACGATCGCCGGGTCGGCGGCGCGTTCGCGCATCGCGCTGCGAATGCTGTCGATGAAGTGCCTCATGCCGCCGCCTCCACCATCGGCGACGCTGCCGGCGCATACTCGCCGCCATTGGCGCTTTCGCCGGCCAGCAGATGCCGGTTGTAGCGGCCGCTGACCGTGTCGAAGTATTCGCCGAGCGCGTCGACGCGCATCACGCCCGTCATGGGCCGGGTGTCGTAGTACGTCCCCCAGTGCACGCCCCGCACCACCGGCAGCCGGCCCGGGTCGGCCGCCGCGATCGGATGGAACGTCAGTTTCATGGTGTCG
>DASVVD010000491.1:0-6476 GCA_036386715.1 Pseudoduganella sp. | reverse complement strand
CGTCATCATCGCGGTGGCGCTGTATCCAGCCGCAGAGGCTGACCGTCTGGCCCAGGAGTGCTTCGGTCGTGAGGCCGCAGTAGTGAGTATGCATTGCCATGCAGTGTCGGTCTTTCGGGTTTGCAGTATTCCCGACTGTATCGTTTGCGGCGGCATGCTGGTAAAACCAGCTGATATACCTGCTAGACGGATAGGATTATGGAAACATGCACTGGAGGCAGGGAGCGAGCGGCCGCGCCATGAGTGATGTGCGCCGGCTCTTCACGCCAAATTTGGCAGGCTACCGGGCAGCCGGAGCAACACAAAAAACGGTACCATAGGGCAATCATCGCGTTCGATGAATAATGATGCTTCAAGCAGATCCTGGTCTGCAACGCCGTTTCCAGGTTCCCGGCAGGATGTGTTTTGCCAAATGATGGCAGGTTGTAATATTTTCAGTTGAGAGAATTGCATGAGCGTAGAACACGGCATCGGACGCCAATCGACAGCCTGGACAGATAGCAAAGAGGCGCTGTGCATTGGCATCATTGTGTTCATCTGCTCCGTGTTCGGCATCCGCACCGCGCCCCTGGGAGCCCTGGCGGCATTCTGGCCCACCAATGCGGTGCTGCTCGGCCTCCTGATCAGGCGTACCCGGGCTCCCGGGGCCGTTCACTGGACAGCTGCTGTGCTGGGCTACATGCTGGCCGACCTGGTCATGTCCCATGGTTGGGCCAAGAGCACCATGCTGACCTGTGCCAACCTGATGGGCGTTTGGGTCTGCTACCGGATTTTTTCACGCTTGAGTGCCGATTGCCGGGCATTTCGCCATCCCCGATCCATGCTGTGGTTCATAGTCGCGGTGGCTTCAGGCAGTACTGCCGCCGGCGTCGGCGGCATCTTCATCCACCCGGCGCTGTTCGGCAGCACACCGGCCTATGGTTTCATGATCTGGTTTTCAACTGAACTGGTCAACTATATCGCCATCCTGCCGGTCATGCTGACCATTCCTGGCCATCCCGGCCGATGGCTCGAGTACAGGCGGCGCAATGACCGGGCAAGTGTGCGGCTCGAGCAGGTGGCGCCGTTATTGGCTTTCGTGGCAAGCCTGTGGCTCGGTACGCGGCTCGGCGGTCCGGGCGTCATTCCTTATCCGATTCCGGCCATGCTCTGGTGCGCGTTGACGTACAGTATGTTTGCAACCGCCGGCATCACCCTGTTCTTTTCGATGTGGACGTTGATCGCAATTTCGAGCGGTACCTTGCTCATCGGAGCCGATTTCGATAGCCAGCAGGCCATCACATCACTGCGCGTCGGCGTGATCCTGACCGCCCTGGCGCCGCTCACGGTCGCGAGTGTCATGATGACGCAAAAAGAACTGCTCTTCCGCCTGAAGCATAGTGCCTCGCACGATCCGCTGACCGGCATCCTGAACCGCGGCGGCTTCCTGACCAATGCCCGAACCCTGCTCGATGCTCCCAGGTCGGTTCACTGGCCTGTCGGCGTATTGATGATGGATATCGATTTTTTCAAGAAGATCAATGACACATACGGCCATGCCGCCGGTGACGTCGTGCTGACCGGTTTCGCAAACCTGGCCAATGCCTGCCTGCGCAAAGGCGATCTGCTGGGGCGCCTGGGCGGCGAGGAATTCGCCGTCTTGCTGCCCAAGTGCAGCCAGGAAGACGCGCTGGCCATTGCACAGCGCATTTGCGATGCATTTGCTGCCCATTCGGTCACACTCGATAATTTCCCGCCCTTGCGCGCGACCGTCAGTATCGGCGTGGCACATTGCAGCAACCCGGCTGCACCGATCGAAGTCATGCTTACATGGGCCGATGCGGCGCTCTACAACGCCAAGGACGGTGGACGTAACCGCGTCGTACTGAGCGACCAGCAGCTGGCAAGCGTGTAGCAATCGCGGGTGGCCGCGGCAGCGTGCGCGCCTGCGCCGTGCCCACGGCGCAGGCGGCCTGCCGGCCGTCATCGCGTGATCAGCGTTCCTCGACGATGGCCAAGCCCCATGGTTTCAATTTCAGCGGCTGGCCGCGCTGCACGGCCTGGCCAATGATCAGGTCGGTACCTGTGCCATGACGATAAGTCATCGTGTGCGGCTTTGCCGGATAGTTCATCACGTAGCGCACCCGGTTCCCGTCCTGCAGCGTGCCGCCGCCACGATCAGCGGGAGTTTTTCGGCCGGCGCATCGGTCCCGGCGCGCCTGACCTCTTCGGCCGTCAGCCTGCCGCGTGCGCCAGCTGCACCAGGTCGACAGCCTGCAGGCCATCGAGGTCCTGCTCCAGGTTGCCCGCAAACGCGGCGCGGCTCGGCGGCACGCCGCGCAGCCAGGTGGCCACGGCAGCGCGCACCTCGGCCAGCGTGCAGTCCAGCACGCGCTGGCGGAACGCCTGGCGCGACGCGGCGTCGATGCCGCGCCGGTGTCCGCTCCATGCCACCGTGACCGCGTCGAAGGGCGACAGCGGGCGGTCGAGTCCCTTGATCACGCCGATGATGGCTTCCTCCAGCTGCTCGCTGCCGAACTCGCGGGTTGCCATCGCTTCGATGGCGGCCGAGAAGTCGGCATAGGTGCCCGCCAGGCGCGGATCGCGGTAGGACGCCAGGCTGAACGTACCTGCATGCGGAGCGTGGCTGGCATGGCCGCCATACGCGCCGCCCTGTTCGCGGATCGCGGTGTGCAGCAATTCATTCGTCATGAGCTGCGCCGCCACGGACAGTGCCGGGGTATCGGCATGGCGCGGACCGGGCACGGCCCACGCCGCGCTGCAATGATTGACCTGGCCCGGCGCATGCAGTGCCACGCCCGCGAGCGAGGGCAGGGCATCGCCCTGCGCAGCCGGCGGATTGCCTGGCACGGTCACGGGCGCCGGCAGCACGATGCCTTCGGCCAGCGCATCGAGCCCGGTGCTGCTGCCCGCGCAGACCATGGAAACGGGGCAGCCGAGCAGCGCGGCGTGCACCTGCGCCAGTCGCGCAGCAAGCTGCACGCGGCCTGGTTCCGTGCCGGCCAGCCGTTCCACCTCGCCGATGAACGGCAGCGAGGCCGCGCCACTGACGGCATCCTCGAAGCGCCGCAGTGGCGACAGCGGTGCTTCCGCCGCCAGCGCGGCGTAGCGGTTGCCGGCCTGTGCCAGGTTGGTCAGCTTGCCGCGCGCCAGCCGCGCGGCAAGGAAGCCGATGCGCTCGTGCTCGTCGAAGCGGGGGCTGCCCACATAGGCGGTGAGCACTTCGGCAATGCCTGCATGGTCTTCTTCCAGGCCGCCGGCCAGGAACTGCAGCTCCAGCGCCAGCAGGTTGTCCGAACCGAGGTAAGGCTGCAGGCCGATCGCGAATACGGGCACACGCTCCTTGCGCCATGCGCCGGCCGCCTGGTAATCGAGGCCAGCCACGCCCAGGCCCGGGCGCAGGTCGCAATACAGTTGCAGCCATGGCCAATCCGCCGGCGGCAATGCGGAAATTTCGTACTGCACCCGTGCCTGCGATATGCCGTTCGAGGCGACCGGGAACAGGAACGCGTCGCCGCGCGGCGCCGGCATGGCCGGCAGGGTGCGCGGCACGCGGCTCACTTCGGACGGATGAATGCGCGGCAGGACCGAGTTGTCGCCGTGCGCGCGCTGCTGTTCCTCGAGTGCCGCGGTATCGGCGGCAATGCGCGCACGGTCCGCGTCGGTCAATGCGGCCTGCTGCTCGGCGAGCCGGGCCTTTTCCACCGCCGCGCGCGCAGTGAAATAGCCGGCGTCGGGAACGATCGTGGCTTCCAGCCGCGCCGGATTGGCCAGCAGCGCGCGCACCAGGTCCGTGAAGCCGGCGGGATCGGCGATCCGGCTTTCCAGCAGGCGCAGCGCCTTGTCGCTGTCGAACGCACCATGCACATCGCCGCCGCGCATGACGACCGGCACGGCCTGCAGCATGCGCTGCAACACGTTGGGCATGCTGCCGGCCGAGGTGTCGCGCTGGGCGTAGCGGATGTCCCGCAGGGCGGCGTGCAGCATCGCTTGCGGCACGCCTTCCTCGGCCGTGCGCTCGAGCGCCTGCCACAGCACGTGGCGGGCGGCTTCGACCTGGCCTTCGCGCAGGCCTGCCATGCCCAGGTGGAACAGCATCTGGCGCGCTCCGGGATCCATGCCGTTCAGGCGGGAAGGGCGGCCGAATCCGGCCGTTTCCATGGCCCTTGCCAGCGGTGCCGAGGCGTTGCCCAGCAGGCCCGCTTCCAGTAACCGCGTTTCGTAGTGCACCGCCATGTCGGCCGACTCGCCCATTACCCAGCCAAGCTGGAAGCCATGGTCGTCGTCGCGCCCGGCCTGTGCCGGCACATGGATGGCTGCGGTGCGGGGCGCGGCGACCTCGGCCAGTTCCGGCTGCAGGGGCGGCAGCGTGCCGGGAATCTCCGCCAGCACGCGTGCCACGATGCGCTCCTGGATCTCCGCGGCGGTGACCGGCCCTGCGGTCATGAAGACTGCCTGCGACGGATGGTAATGCGTGGCATGGAACTGCTTCAGCATCGCATGCGTCAGGTCCGGGATGGCCAGCGGGTCACCGCCGGACACGTGTTCATACGTTGTGCCGCGCAGCAGGGCCGCCGTGATGCCGCCATACATGGCGCGCATCGGGTCGCTGAACGCCCCCTTCATTTCATTGAATACCACGCCCTGGTAGCCCAGCTGCCCGTCCGCCAGCGTGTGCCGCCAGCCTTCCTGCAGGAAGTTCAGGTAGTCGAGCCGGGGGAAGAAAGTGGCGTCCAGGTACACGTCCAGCAGGTTGAAGAAATCGTTCCGGTCGGTGCTCGCATACGGGTAGACCGTGCGGTCGGCGTAGGTCATCGCGTTCATGAACGGCGCCGTCGAGCGTCGCATCATCGCAAAGAACGGATCGCGCACCGGGTAACGCTTCGAGCCGGCCAGCGACAGGTGCTCCAGGATGTGCGCACGGCCATCGCTGGTATCGGGCACGGTGGGGAAGGCCACCAGGAAAGCCAGCTCGCTGTGGTCGTTGGCGACGTGGATATGCCGTGCACCGGATTGCGGCTCGACATAGACCTCGATGGTCGAACGCAGCGAAGGAATGGCGTGGGAATGGCTTTTTTCAAAGGTAGGCATGGTCGTGCAGGCAGGTGATCGATACGGCAGCATAACCGTTTCACGGATCCTGCGTGTCCGGGCCGCCTGGATCCGTGTTGCCGCAGGCTTCCGCCATGGCAGAGGTACCGCGCTGCAGTGCGCTGGTACAGTAGAATCGCTCACCTCCCGCTTCGGACCAGCCCCGTGACAGACCAGCAACAGCTTTTCGCCTTTACGCTCAACGGCGGCATGACCGGAGCACGGATACGCGACCATGACTGGTCCGGCCATCCCCTTGGCCCCCTGGCCACGTGGCCTGCGGCGTTGCGCACCACGCTGGGCATCGTGCTCGGATCCGCGTTCCCGGCCTTCGTCACGTGGGGGAATGGCTACCACCTGCTCTACAACGATGCCTACCTGCCGATGCTCGGCAAGAAGGCCGGCAGTGCGCTGGGCCTGCCCTATGCGGAGGTGTGGCACGAGGTGTGGAGCGACCTGGCGCCCTACGCGGCGCGGGTGATGGCGGGCGAATCGTTCTTTTTCGAAAACTATGCCACCACGCTGCATCGCGGCGACACCCCCGAGGCTGCCTGGTTCACGTTCTCGTTCAGCCCCGTGCGGGACGAGGCGGGCACCGTGCGCGGCATGATGTGCACCGTGATCGAAGTGACCGACAAGGTGCTGGCGCTGGCGCGGCACAAGGAGGCGGAAGAACGGCTGGCGCTGTCGCTGGAGGCGTCGGGCAATATCGGCACCTGGTCGGTCGACCTGGAAACGGCCGTCACGCAGGTCGACGAGCGCTTTGCCCGGCTGTTCCAGGTCGATGCCGCGGTGGCCCGCTCGGGCATCGAACTGGTACGCTTTACCGACATGATCCATGCCGAGGAGCGGCCCGCCGTGCTGGCCGCGATCGATCATGCGATCCGCACCGAGACGCTGTACGACATCGAATACCGGATTCCCCAGCGTTCCGGGCTGGACGTGTGGGTCAACGCGCGCGGCAAGGTATTTACCAGCCCGGAGACCGGGCGCCGCCAGTTCGCCGGCATTGCCGTGGATATCACCGACCGCAAGTTGTCCGAGCAGCGGCGCATCGCCAGCGAGCGTGTCGCCGCCGAGGCCTCGGCACGCGCAGCCGTGAGCACGCGCCGACTGGACGTGCTGCTCGATGCGGCGCCGGTCGGCATCATCTATGTCGACATGGCAGGCCGCATGATCGAGGCGAACGCGTACAACCGCGTGATCTGGGGCACGCATCCGGCGCCGGCGGAAGTGGACGATTACGGCGCATGGCGCGGCTGGTGGCCCGAAGGTTCGCCCCATGCCGGCAGGCGCGTGGCCGCGAACGGATGGCCGATCGCCCGTGTCCTGGTCGGCGAAGTGGCCGCCGGCGGCACCTGCGAGATCGAAGCCTTCGGCACGCC
>DASVVD010000490.1:0-5267 GCA_036386715.1 Pseudoduganella sp. | reverse complement strand
AGTAGGCGTAGTAGCAGACCGCTTCCATCGACGTATCCGCGAAGTCCACGGCGGCTTGCGACTGGTACGGCACGCGCATCATGTGCAGGCAGTCCTGGAAGCCCATCACGCCCATGCCCACCGGACGGTGGCGCATGTTGGCGTTGCGCGCCTTGTCGACCGCGTAGTAGTTGATGTCGATGACGTTGTCCAGCATGCGCATCGCGGTGCGGATCGTCTTCTGCAGCTTGACGTGATCGAGCTTGCCCTCTTTCATGTGCGCCGGCATGTTCACGGAACCCAGGTTGCAGACGGCGATCTCGTCCGGGCCGGTGTTCAGCGTGATCTCGGTGCACAGGTTCGAGCTGTGCACCACGCCCACGTGCTGCTGCGGCGAGCGGATGTTGCACGGGTCCTTGAACGTGATCCACGGGTGGCCGGTCTCGAACAGCATCGACAGCATCTTGCGCCACAGGTCGTTCGAGGCGATCTTCTTGAACACGCGGATCTCGCCGCGCGCCGCCGCGGCTTCGTAGCCGAGGTAGGCTTCTTCGAAGGCCTTGCCCACCTTGTCGTGCAGGTCCGGCGTTTCCGATGGCGAGAACAGCGTCCAGTCGCCCTTTTCCATCACGCGCTTCATGAACAGGTCGGGAATCCAGTTCGCCGTGTTCATGTCGTGGGTGCGGCGGCGGTCGTCGCCGGTGTTCTTGCGCAGGTCGAGGAATTCCTCGATGTCCATGTGCCAGGTTTCCAGGTAGGCGCACACCGCGCCCTTGCGCTTGCCGCCCTGGTTCACCGCCACGGCGGTGTCGTTGACCACTTTCAGGAACGGCACCACGCCCTGCGATTTGCCGTTGGTGCCCTTGATGTGGGCGCCCAGCGCGCGCACCGGGGTCCAGTCGTTGCCCAGGCCGCCCGCGAACTTCGCCAGCAGCGCGTTTTCCTTGATGGCGTCGTAGATGCCTTCCAGGTCGTCGGACACGGTGGTGAGGTAGCACGACGACAGCTGCGAGCGCAGCGTGCCCGAGTTGAACAGCGTCGGCGTGGACGACATGAAGTCGAACGACGACAGCAGGTTGTAGAACTCGACGGCGCGCGCTTCACGGTTTTCTTCGCGCAGCGACAGGCCCATGGCAACGCGCATGTAGAACGCCTGCGGCATTTCGATGCGCACGTCGCGCACGTGCAGGAAGTAGCGGTCGTACAGGGTTTGCAGGCCGATGTAGCCGAACTGCAGGTCGCGGTCGGCCACCAGGGCCTTGGCCAGCTTGGCCAGGTCGAACTCGGCCAGCTTCGGATCGAGCAGCTCGGCGGCGATGCCCTTGGCGATGTACTGCGGGAAGTAGTCGACGTAGGCCGTGGCGGCTTGCGCCTGCGGGGTTTCCTTGCCGAACACTTCGCGGCGGATCACGTGCAGCAGGATGCGCGCGGTGACCTGCGTGTAGGCCGGGTCCTTTTCCATCAGCGCACGGGCAGCCAGGATGGCGGACTTGTACAGCTCTTCGACGGGCACGCCGTCATACAGGTTCTTGAACGTCTCGGCAACGATCGCATCGCCGTCGACGTGCTTTTCCAGGCCGGAGCAGGCGGCGTCGACCAGGTCGCGCACTTCCTGCACCACCAGCAGGCGGCGCTGGCCGTTTTCGGTCACGTGCAGCTGCGGCTCGGCCACGTCGCCGGCGCCGGAAGCGGCCTTCTTGGCGCGGCGCTCTTCCATCTGCTTGGCGCGATACAGCACGTAGGCCTTGGCCACGTCGTGCTCGCCGGAGCGCATCAATGCCAGTTCCACCTGGTCCTGTACGTCTTCGATGTGGAACGTGCCGCCGGAAGGCTGGCGGCGCACCAGGGCATTCACCACGTTGTTCGTCAGCTGCTCGGCCAGGTCGCGGATGCGCGCCGAAGCGGCGCCGGGGCCGCCCTGCACGGCCAGGAAGGCCTTGGTCATCGCGACATTGATCTTCGACGGCTCGAAGGCCACGACGGCACCGTTGCGGCGGATGATGCGGTAGTCGCCCAGTGCCGCTGCCGTGGTCAGGCCGCCTGCTTGCGTTGCGGACGCTGGCACCGCGTCTTGTGGTTGCAGTGCCGGGGAGGTGGTGATGTCTTGGTTCGATTGCATTGTATGTAAGCTCCCGATGAGGTGTTCGGAAAAAAATCTGTTGCCAGAGGTATGGCAAAAGCTGTGTGGCAAAAGCCGTGTAGCAAAGCCGTGTAGCGAAGCCGTATGACAAGCGGTGCAGCAAATGGCAAAACCGGCCCCCTCGAACAAAGGTCCGAATGATTCGCCGGCTGCCGGGTGCAACCCGGTTGCTGTGTGTGCTTGCCCTACTGGTGCCTCGGGTTTGTGCGGCAATCTGCCTTGTGACCAGGCCCGGCTGCAAGCCAAATGAGCCGCCGGATTATCAACCGGCTTATCAACAGACTTAACAACAGGCTTACCAACAGCCTTATCAACGGGCTCCTGGTGGTTATCAACCGGTTATCCACCAGGATATCCACCAAATCACTAGATTTAGTACGCCACACAATCTATGACACTAATTGTAGTGAGCGTGGATGCCTACGACAAGCATTCCGGACGGATTTTTTTGCCAGAATGGCTAATAATTCGGTTGACTTTTAAAGGTCTCAATAAGAACAGGCGTTCCTGTGTAAGCAAGCGCTAACGTATGAATTGTGCTAGGCGCGCACGTTTGCCTATCGTTTCAGCAGCCGGAAGATGACATGGCTGATTTGACATCGAAAGAGCGGCAGGCAGCACTTGAAACAGCCCCGTATCGGACACCCGGCCGCAGCCCCGGACCAGCAAAGGCCGGGCATTATAGCCGAGTTACCTCGGCTGTTCCGGTCAGCCCTCGGGCTCCTGGATGCCCAGTTTCTGCATCTGGTAGCGCAGTTGCCGGAAGCTGATGCCGAGCAGCTGCGCGGCCTGGGTGCGGTTGTATTGCGTCTGCGCCAGTGCGCGCGTGATGATCTCGCGCTCGACCCGCTCGAGGTAGAGCGGCAGGTTCGATGGCAGGATCGACAGGTCGGGCAGCGGTGGCATCCGCTCGCCGGCCGGCCCGGCAGCGGGGAACGGCGCGCCATCCGGCAGCGCCGGCACCAGCACAGGCGTGGCAGCAGGACCAGGCGCGGCAGCAAAAGCAGAAGCAGGACCAGGACCGGAGACAGGAGCGGCAGCTGGCACCTCGGCCAGCCGCGCGCCCTTCAGCGCCAGGTCGCCGGCCTCGATCACGCCGTCGTTGGAAAACGCCAGCGCCCGTTCCAGGATATTTTCCAGCTCGCGCACATTGCCGGGGAAGCTGTAGCCGCGCAACGCATCGAGCACGCCCGGGGCCAGCACGGCCGGCTGGCCGCCGGCGGCCGACAGGCGCGCCAGGATCGCGTCGATCAGCACCGGCAGGTCGTCGAGCCGCTGGCGCAGCGGCGGCAGGGCCAGCTCGATCACGTTCAGCCGGTAGAACAGGTCCTGCCGGAACCTGCCCTGCTCCACGCAGCGCGCCAGGTCCTGGTGGGTGGCGCTGACGATCCGCACGTCCACCGGCTCCTCGGCGGTGGCGCCGATCTTGCGCACGCGCCGCTCCTGGATGGCGCGCAGCAGTTTCACCTGCATCGCCAGCGGCAGGTCGGCCACCTCGTCGAGCATCAGCGTGCCGCCGTTGGCGGCCTGGAAGAAGCCGTCGCGCTCGTCCGCCGCGCCGGTGAACGCGCCCTTGCGGTAGCCGAAGAATTCGGCCTCCATCAGCGCTTCGGGGATCGCGCCGCAGTTCACGGCGATGAACGGCTTGTCGGCCCGTGCACCCTGCGCGTGGATCTCGCGCGCCGCCAGTTCCTTCCCCGAGCCGGATTCGCCGGTGATCGCGATCGGCGCCATCGACCGGGCCAGCCGGGCGATCTGGGCGCGCAGCGCCTGCATCGCCGATGATTGCCCTTTCAGGCGGCTATCCACCGGTTCGGCGCGCGGTGCGGCAGGGCCGGCCGGCGCGGTGTGCAGCTTCAGGGCCGACTGCACCATCAGGCGCAGCTGGTCGAGCTGTACCGGCTTCGTTATATAGTCGAACGCGCCGGCCTTCAGCGCCACCACGGCATTCTCGGCGCTGCCGAACGCCGTGACCACGGCCACCGGCAGGTCGCGCCCGGCGGCGGCGATTTCACGCACCAGTTCCAGGCCCAGGCCGTCCGGCAGGCGCATGTCGGTCAGCACCAGGTCATGGTCGTGGGCGGCCAGCAGCGCGCGCGCCTGCGCCAGGTCGGCGGCGCCGTCCACGTCCAGGCCCATTTTCAGCAGCGTGATTTCCAGCAGCTCGCGCAGGTCGTCCTCGTCGTCCACGACCAGGACACGCGGCGAACCGTGGGGGGAGGAACTCATGCCTTGCCTTCTCGTGACGGGTGCGCAAACGTGATGACGAAGCGCCCGCTCGAGACGGGCGCGGCCACCGGGCCGGTGTCGAAACGGTATTCGTAGTCCAGCATGGCCTCGTTGTTCAGGCACAGCTCCCGCGCCAGGTACAGGCCCAGGCCGGTCCCTTTCGACGACGTAGTGTAGAACGGTTCGAACAGGTGGGCGCGCACGTCGGGCGTGATGCCGGGGCCGTCGTCCTGCACGTGCAGCTCGGGTGGGCGGCCCTGCCCGCCCACCACGAACAGGCGGATCGACGCTGGTTTCCTGCTGGCGTAGCGGATCGCATTGCCGAGCAGGTTCACCAGCACTTCGCGCAGGTGCAGCGGGTCGAAGCGCACCGTCACGCCGCTCACCCTGGCGATATCGAGCATGTGCGGGTCGAGCCGGTGGGTTTCGTCGAACTCGGCCTTCAGCTCGGCCACGAAGGCAGCCAGCGCCAGCGGCTCGTCCTGGAGATGCGCCTTGCGCGACAGTTGCAGGATGTCTTCCACCATCCGGTTCACGCGCGCCACGTTGTCGGCGATGATCTTCTGCAGGCGCTTCTGCACCGGCGTGGCCAGGTCCTCGGCCAGCAGCGAGTTGGCATGCCCGATCGCCGACAGCGGGTTGCGCACCTCGTGCGCGATGCTGGCGGTCAGCCGGCCCATCGATGCCAGCTTGAGCTGCTGCGCCTGGTTTTCGATCGCCGTCACATCCTGCAGGAAGATCACGTTGCGCTCGGTGCCCGGCTCCACCGTTTCAGCCGCGGCGAAGCGCACTTTCAGGTGCGCCGCCAGGTCGGCGCGCACGCTCCAGGCAGTCGTCAGTTCCTGCAGCGCCGGATCGGTATAGGGCTTGATCGTCACGTAGACGGTGTGCCGGGCCGGGTCGGCACGCCAGTCCTCGT
>DASVVD010000489.1:0-1591 GCA_036386715.1 Pseudoduganella sp. | reverse complement strand
CTCATGGCGAAATATTCATGGCGAAATACTGGTAGCGGAATACTCGTGGCGGAATACTGATGCGGAACGCTCATGGCTGGCTGAGCGGCTGGGTGCTGGCGCGCGCCGCCAGCACGTGCTGGTAGACAGCCAGCAGGCGCGGACGCACGCTCGCCCAGGTGTATTGCTGCACCTGGCGCAGGCCCGCTTCGCGCAACGCCGCCGCCAGCGCCGGTTCGGCAGCCAGTCGCAGCACGGCATCGGCCATTGCGGCGGGCGCTTGCGGCGGTACCAGCAGCGCAGTGCGGCCGTGGTCGACCAGATAAGGCACGCCGCCCACGTTCGTGCTGACGACAGGCACGCCGCATGCCAGTGACTCGAGCACGGAATTGGGCATGTTGTCGACCAGGCTGGGATTGAGCATCACGTCGGCATTGCGGTACAGCGCCGCCATGGCCGCGTTGTCGACCCGGCCGGTGAACGTGACGGCCTGCGCGATACCCAGCGATGCCGCCAGCCCTTCGAGCTCGGCGCGCAGCGGGCCGGAACCGGCGATGACCAGCGTGGCATCGGGGTGTTTTTCGCGCACCAGCGCCAGCGCATGCAGCGCGGTGGCGTTGTCGTAGATGGGTTCCAGGTTGCGTGCCACCAGCAAGCGCGGCCCGGCACCGCCGTGCGGCTCGCGGTCCGAGGCGAAGCGCTCCAGGTTGATGATGTTTGGCACGATCTGCGTGGCAAAGCCATGTTTGCCGAACACGGCTTCCAGGAAACCGGATGGCACGATGACGGCATCGGCGCGCGCCAGGCTCGGGGCGACCCAGCGGCGGGCACGCGCCAGGAAGCCGTCTGCCTCGCCGCCCCGGTAATTGACGACTACCGGCTTGCCGCGCAGGCGGGCGATCCAGATCGCCGGCGCCGCGAACAGATGCCATGACCAGCCGGAATTGGCCATCACATGGAATACCTGCACGCGGCCCGCGGTGCGCCACAGGCTGGCCAGGTAGGGCAGCAGCCTGGCCACGGCGCGCAGCCCCTTGATGCGGCCGGCCCACGCCGGCTGGTACGGTGCGTTCACCTGCACGGTCTCGACCTGCATGCCTTCGCCGCGCAGCAACCCGGCCAGTTGCAAGGTCTGGTTCGCCATGCCGCCGGAGGGCGGCGGCAATGGCCCGACGAGACCGATCGACAGCGCGCTCATGTGGCGCCCCGCGCCACCAGGTTGCCGTACACCTTGCGGTAGCGTGCCACGCTGGTAGCCCAGTTGCGTTCGCTTTCGACGAAATGCCGTCCCTGCGCTTTCAGCTGCGGCCAGTCTTCCGGTGCCGACAGCAGCGCCAGCACGCGGCGCGCCAGCGCGGCGGCATCGCCGGCGGCAAACAGCACGCCGGTGCGGCCGTCCTCGATCAGCTCGCGGTGCCCGCCCACGTCGGAGGCGGCCACCAGCCGGCCCTGGGCCATGGCTTCGAGCGGTTTCAACGGCGTGACCAGATCCGTCAGCCGCATCTTCAGGCGCGGATAGCACAGCACGTCCACCAGGTTGTAGTAGCGCAGCACTTCCTTGTGCGGCACGCGGCCGGTGAACACCACCAGGGCTTCTATGCCGAGCATCCTG
>DASVVD010000488.1:0-6166 GCA_036386715.1 Pseudoduganella sp. | reverse complement strand
CGGGTGGGGGCACTGGCGCCGGACCATGCCGCCGACCTGCTGGTGCTGGACGAGGCGCATCCGAACGTTTGCGCGCCGCCCGAGCTGTTGAACGGCTTCATCTTCAGCGGCAACGACAACCTGGTGAAGGATGTGCTGGCCGGCGGGCAGTGGGTGGTCCGCGGCCGGCAACACGTGGCGCAGGCAGCCATTGCCGCGCGCTTCAAGGAAACGTTGGCCAACCTGCGCGAGCTGCGATCATGACAACGCTGATACAGTATGCAAGCCTGCATCCCATGCCATGGAAGAACGGCGGCGGCTGCACCACCGAGATCCTGGCATCGCCACCCGGCGCCACGCTGGACGACTTCGACTTTCGCGTCAGCCTGGCCACGATCGCCCGCAGCGGCCCCTTTTCGATTTTCCCGGGCGTGGACCGCACGCTGTCGCTGGTCGATGGCGGCAGTGTCGTGCTGGACGTGGGCAACGAGCGCAGGGTGGCGCTCAGCGATCGCGATCCGGTCGTCGCCTTCCCGGGCGAAGTGGCCGTTTCCGCCATGGTGGATGGCACGCCCACCGTCGATTTCAACGTGATGACGCGGCGCGGCCGCTGCTCGCACCAGGTCGAGCGCCGCACCTTTCGCGACTATTCCGAACTGGCGCGGCGCAGCGCGCTGACGGTGGTGTTCCTGGCCGAAGGCGACACGCTCACCGTGCACAGCGAACGCGAGCGCATGTCGATGGTGCTGTATGACGCCGTGGTGCTCGACGGCGAGCAGTCGTGGATGTTGGAGGCGCCCCGTGCCACCGTCTATATTGTTGATATCATGCCGGACGACGAAGAGGATGGGGATATGCCTGAATGAGTGGATGGGACCTGCTGATCGAGAACGTCCACCTGGCCACGCTGGCCGGCAATGAAGGCATTGGGGGAGAATACGGCGCCATCCGCGATGGCGCGATCGCCGTGCGGGGCGGCCGCATCGCCTGGCTCGGCCCGCGTGCCGACGCGGCGCTGCACGGCAGCGTGCGCGAAGGGGGCGAAGTGCGCGACGGCGGTGGCTGCTGGCTCACGCCGGGGCTGATCGACTGCCATACGCATATCGTCCATGCCGGCAACCGCAGCGACGAATTCGAAGCGCGCCTGAACGGTGCCACCTACGAGGACATTGCCCGTGCCGGCGGCGGCATCATGTCCACCGTGCGCGCCACCCGCGCCGCGGCTGAGGAAGACCTGCTTGCACAAAGCCTGCCGCGCATCCACAGCCTGCTGGCCGAAGGCGTGACCACGCTGGAAATCAAGTCCGGCTATGGCCTGGACCTGGCATCCGAAGCGAAGATGCTGCGCGTGGCCCGGCGCGTGGAGCAGGTGCTGCCGGTGCGTGTCGCCACCACGTTCCTCGGCGCGCACGCGCTGCCGCCGGAATATGCAGGGCGCGCCGATGAGTATATCGATGCGGTCTGCGCCATGGTGCCGGCGCTGGCGGCGCAAGGGCTGGTCGACGCCGTGGATGCATTCTGCGAGCGGATCGGCTTCACGGCGGCGCAGACCGAGCGCGTGTTCGAGGCGGCGCGGCGTGCCGGGTTGCCCGTCAAGCTGCATGCGGAACAGCTCTCCGATGGCGGCGGTGCCGGGCTCGTGGCACGCTACCAGGGCCTGTCCGCCGACCACCTGGAACACCTGGGCGATGCGGGTATCGCCGCGATGGCCGCGAGCGGCACCGTGGCCGTGCTGCTGCCAGGGGCGTATTACTTCCTGCGCGATACCACGCCGCCGCCGCTTGCCGCCTTGCGCGCCGCCGGCGTGCCGATGGCCGTGGCCACCGACAACAATCCGGGCACGTCGCCCATGACATCGCTGCTGCTGGCACTGAACATGGCCTGCACACTGTGGCGGCTGACGCCCCGCGAGGCGCTGGCCGGCGCCACGGCCAACGCGGCCCGCGCGCTGGGGCTGCACGGCAAGATTGGCACGCTGGCGGTGGGCAAGCAGGCCGACTTCGCGCTGTGGCGGATCGCCCGGCCGGCGGACCTGTGCTATGCGATCGGCTTCAATCCTTGCGCGGCCGTGGTCAACGGCGGGGTGTGGCGGGATCCGGCGGTGCACGCGTGAGGGCGGCTGCATTGTTCGCCCTGTCGGCATGGCTGTGGTTGTGCGCTGCGTCCGCGTGGGCCGCGCCGCACGATGAAGGCACGCTGCGCATCGGCTCGAAGCGCTTTACCGAATCGTATATCCTGGCCGAGGTGGTGGCGCAAACGGCGGCGCCCCACGTAAAGGTCGAGCACCGCCAGGGCCTGGGCAACACGGCCATCGTGCTGGCGGCACTGAAGAACGGCAGCATCGACCTGTACCCGGAATATGTGGGCACGATCGACCAGGAAATCCTCAAGCACGAAACACCGTCGGACCTGGCGCAGATCCGCCGCGAGCTGGCGGCGCTGGGCTTCGGCATCGCGGTGCCGCTCGGCTTCAACAACACCTATGCGCTGGCGGTGCGCAGCGATGCCGGCATCGGCACGCTGTCCGATCTCGCGCGCCACCCGGAGATGCGCTTCGGGCTGTCGCATGAATTCATCGGCCGCACCGATGGTTGGCCGGGGCTGGCACGCCGCTATGGCCTGGCGCAGCAGCCGCGTGGCCTCGATCACGGCATTGCCTATGAGGCGCTGGCGGCACGGCAGGTCGATGTCATCGACATCTATTCGACCGATGCCAAGATCTCCCGCTATGGCCTGACCGTGCTGCGCGACGACCGCGCCTACTTCCCGCGCTACGACGCGATGCTGCTGTACCGCCTCGATACCGCGCAGCGCTTTCCGCAGGCATGGCGCGCCATCGGGCAGCTGCAGGGAAAGATCAGCGAGCGCGACATGATCGGCATGAACGCGGCCGCGGAACTGGACGGGCAGCCGTTCGCGGACGTGGCGCGGCGCTGGCTGGCGAAGCAGGAGAGCGCGGCTTCGGGGCAGGCCGCCGCGGCCGCGCCGGGTCCCGAGCGAGCCAAACGCTCGCTGGGCGGCGTGCTGTTCGGCCCCGATCTCGGCAGGCTGACCGGCGAACATGTGATGCTCGTGGTGCTGTCCGTGCTGCTGGCGTGCATGGTGGGGATTCCGCTCGGCGTGCTGGCCGCGTTCCGGCCACGGCTGCGGCAGCCCGTGCTGGCGCTGACGGGCGTGCTGCAGACGGTGCCGTCGCTGGCGCTGCTGGCCATGCTGATCCCGTTGCTGGGCATGATCGGCACCGTGCCGGCGCTGGTGGCGTTGTTCGTCTACGCGCTGCTGCCCATCGTGCGCAACACGTGCACGGGCATCCTCGGCGTTCCGCCCGGCTTGCGGCAAGCCGCGCTGGCGCTCGGACTGACAGCGCGCCAGCGGCTGTGGAACGTGGACCTGCCGCTGGCATTGCCGGTGATTCTCGCCGGCGTGAAGACGGCGGCCGTAATGAGCGTGGGCACCGCCACCATCGCCGCCTTCATCGGCGCGGGCGGCTACGGCGAACGCATCACGACCGGCCTGGCGCTAAACGACAACACGATGCTGCTGGCTGGCGCGCTGCCGGCGGCAGCACTGGCACTGCTCACGCAGGGATTGTTCGAATTATTCGAGCGCCGGCTCGGCGCAGGGCGCAGGATGTAAGCATTTACGCCGCTGCGTAAGCATTTGTAAAAGCCGGGGAGTGCCCCAGGAAGGGCGCACTATATTGAAGCCGTTGATTATCTCCCCTCCCAATTGACAATGGGTTCGCGCCACGCCGGCATCGCCGCGTGGCTTTTTTTCGCGCCGGCTGTCAGTGTGTAGCCAGCGCGGTGAGCGCGTCGCCGGTAACGCGGCAGATGCGCCAGTCGGGCAACACGTCGGCGCCCATCTTTTCGTAGAACGCGATCGCATTGGCGTTCCAGTCCAGCACCGACCACTCGAAGCGGCCGCATTGGCGCTCCACGGCCAGCGCGGCAAGGGCTGCCAGCATCCGCTTGCCGTAGCCCTGGCCGCGGCGGTCCTGCTTTACGTACAGGTCTTCCAGGTACAGGCCCTTGCGGCCGAGGAAGGTGGAAAAATTGTGGAAGAACAGCGCGAACGTCACCACTTCGCCGCCGGGCTCTTCGCCGACGATCGCCTCGCACGGCGGCCGCGCGCCAAACAGCGCGTCGTGCAGCATCGCCTCGTCGGCGATGACCATGTGTTCCAGTTTCTCGAAGACGGCCAGTTCGCGGATCATCGCGAGGATCGGGGCCACGTCGTCAGGGCGGGCAGGGCGGATATGCAGGTTGCTCATGAAGCTTTCTTGAGTGGTTCAGGTTCGAATTCAACGGCGGCCTTGCGTACCGGCGCCGGTGCGCGCAAGGCCCACGCCACGCTGGCGAGGCACAGCAGCATGCCCAGGCACTCGATCGCGCCGGGGCGGAAATTTTCCAGGCGCATCGACAGCAGCACCGAAATCACCGGCGTGACCACGCCGATATACACGGCCTTGCCCGAGCCGATACGGTCGATCAGCGTGAAGTAGCAGGCAAACGCGATCACCGACCCGAACAGCGACAGGTACAGCAGCCCGCCCCAGTAGCGCGCCGTGGTCGGCAGCACAAACGGCTGCCCGGTCGCAACGGTCCACAACGCCACCAGCAGCGTGCCCCATAGCATGGCCCATGCCATCGTCAGCAGCACGTTGGACGCCTGTTCGCGCACTTTCACCACCAGCACGTTGCCGACGGTGCTGGCCACCGTGGCGGCCAGCGCCAGGATCAGGCCCAGCAGGAAGTGGCCTTCGCCGCCAAGCAGGATCTCGCGCACGGCGCGGCCGATCGATTGCCAGAACAGCAGGATCACGCCGACCACCGAAACGGTTCCCGCCACCCATGTGCGCGATGATAGCGGCGTGCCGAGGATCATGCGGTTCAGGATCGGGTTCCAGAACACCATCAGCGCGAACAGCACGGCCACCAGCGCCGAAACGAGGTACTGCTCGGATGTATACGTGCAGATATAGCTGACGCCGAACGTGGCGCAGCCCTGCACGATCGTCCAGCGCTGCGCGCGCCAGGGCAGGCGCAGGCTGTCGCCGCGCATCTTGCACCAGGCGAACAGCACCGCGGCGGCAAGCGCAAAACGGTACACCACCGAGACGGCGGGCGGCACATCGCCCAGCTGCAGGGTAATGGCCCAGAACGTGGAGCCCCAGATCAGGCAGGCGATGGCGAAAAGAACGGGAGAGGACATCGGCCAAGTATAGGGCCTGCCGTTGTGATTGCCCAAGAGCATCATGAGGCTGTTGGAGATTTAAGCGTGCGGTTGTCACACCCGCGCCACGTGACGCTTCTCAATGGATGGAGAAGCGACAAGACGCAGGCAAAAACGTTAGTCGATGGAATTTCCTCGCGGGTGCCCGCATCGATCACGCCTGCCCGGCCCTTCCGGCCGGCGGCGTTACAATGCGGCGCATGGCATCTCCACCGCTCCTGACCGGCCTCGCGCCGGTCATCGACCCCGATATCCGCATCGTGATCCTCGGCAGCTTCCCGGGCGCCGCGTCGCTGGCGGCGCAGCAGTACTATGCGCATCCGCGCAACCAGTTCTGGCGCCTGGTTTCGAGCGTGGTCGACGAAGATCTCGCCGCGCTGCCCTATGCCGAGCGCCTGCCGCGGCTGCTGGCGCACCGCATCGGCCTGTGGGATGTGCTGGAAGCCTGCGAGCGCGAAGGCAGCCTGGACTCGGCGATCCGGCGGCCGGCGGCCAACGATTTCGAACGGCTGCATCAGCTCTGCCCGCAACTGCAAACGGTGGGCTTCAACGGCCAGGCATCCGGCAAGTTCGCGCCGCAGTTTGCGGCGCACGGCTATCGCACCGTCGTGTTGCCATCGAGTTCGCCGGCGTACATGGCGATGACATTCGGGCAAAAGCTGGAGGTGTGGAAACAGCTGCTATGAGCGCAGGCGGTCCACTATCGCCATCGCGGCGCGTTCCGCCTCGGCTTCGGCGGCCTGCTGGTCCAGCAAGGTGGCGTCAGCCGCTACGCGTCGCTTCGGGTGAATGACATGCATATGCATGGGATTCGCCGAAGGCGCCGTGATGACAACGTAGGCTCCCCATTGCCCGGTGCCTTCCAGTGCTTCACCGGTGAACTCGACTTCGTAGCTGTCGATGGTTTTAATCGGCACAATGTCCTCCAGATTAAGAGCGCGTCCGGCCCGCG
>DASVVD010000487.1:0-6135 GCA_036386715.1 Pseudoduganella sp. | reverse complement strand
AACCCTCGATAAAAATGACAACGGCCGGCAAGGCCGACCGTGTATTTTACTGCGCCTCGACGGGTGTTCAAAGGATAAACTTGCACCAGGGCACAACTCGCTTTTTGCCACCCTGGTTGCTACCCGGCTTGCTACCCTGTCCGCAGCCGCGCTACCGCACCGCCGCGCTTACTGCAATTCGCGCAGGCGGTTGAAGGCATCGTCGATCCGGTCGACGGCAATGATCGTCATGCCCTCGATCGGCTGCTTCGGCGCGTTGGCTTTTGGAATCATGGCGATCGAAAAGCCCAGCTTGGTGGCTTCGCGCAGCCGCTCCTGGCCGCGCGGCGCCGGCCGGATCTCGCCGGCCAGGCCCACTTCGCCGAACACCACGAAGCCGCGCGGCAGCGGCTTGTTGCGCATCGAGGAATTGATCGCCAGCAGCACCGCCAGGTCGGCCGCCGGCTCCGTGATCTTCACGCCGCCCACCGCGTTGATGAACACGTCCTGGTCGAATGCGGCGATGCCGGCGTGGCGGTGCAGGACCGCCAGCAGCATCGCCAGCCGGTTCTGTTCCAGGCCGACGGACAGGCGGCGCGCGTTCGGCAGGTGGCTCGCATCGACCAGCGCCTGGATCTCCACCAGCAGCGGCCGGGTGCCCTCCTGCGTCACCATCACGCAGGAACCGGGCACCTGGTTGTCGTGTTGCGACAGGAACAGGGCCGAAGGATTCGACACGCCTTTCAGGCCCTTCTCCGTCATCGCGAACACGCCCAGTTCATTGACGGCGCCAAAGCGGTTCTTGATGGCCCGCACCAGCCGGTAGCTGGAATGGCTGTCGCCCTCGAAATACAGCACCGAGTCGACAATGTGCTCGAGCACGCGCGGGCCAGCCAGCGCGCCCTCTTTCGTGACGTGGCCCACCAGGATGATCGTGATGCCGGTCTGCTTGGCCACCCGCGTCAGTTGTGCGGCGCACTCGCGCACCTGCGCCACCGAGCCGGGCGCGGACGTGAGCGCATCGGAATACACGGTCTGGATCGAGTCGATCACGGCCACCTGCGGCTTCAGGTCGCCCAGCGTCTGCAGGATTTTTTCCAGCTGGATCTCGGCCTGCAGCTTGAATTCCCTGGCATCGATGGCCAGGCGCTTGGCGCGCAGCGCGATCTGCGCGCCGGACTCCTCGCCGGATACATACAGCACGCTCTTGATGTGCGACAGGTTGGCCAGCGCCTGCAGCAGCAGGGTCGACTTGCCGATGCCGGGATCGCCGCCGATCAGCACCACGCCGCCGGCCACCAGGCCGCCGCCCAGCACGCGGTCGAATTCCTCGATGCCGGTGCCGAAGCGCGGCACGTCGAGCGCCTCGATCTCGTTCAGCGAAAGCACCGGCGCGGTCTGCGCCAGCGCCTGGTGCGATTGCGACATGCGGTTTACGCCGGCGCTCTCGATCACGCTTTCCACCATGGTGTTCCACTGCCGGCAGGCCGGGCACTGGCCGGTCCACTTGCTGCTCGTGCCGCCGCATTCGCTGCACACATACTGGGTTTTTGCCTTGGCCATCAGTCTTCTCTCATTTGCACGCGCGGCGCCACCGCGCACATCAGCTCGTAGCCGATCGTACCGGCCGCCGTGGCCACGTCGTCGATCGGCAGCTCTTCGCCCCACAGCACCACGCGGCTGCCCACGCGCGCCTCGATGCCGGTCAGGTCCACCGCCATCATGTCCATCGATACGCGGCCCACCGTGCGGGTGCGCATGCCTTCGACCAGCACCGGGGTGCCGGTCGGCGCATGGCGCGGATAGCCGTCGGCATAGCCGCAGGCAACGGTGCCGATGCACATCGCGCGGTCGGCTTCGAAGCGGCTGCCATAGCCGACGAAATCGCCCGCCTCGATGTGCTGGATGCCGATCAGTTCACTCTCCAGCGTCATGGCCGGCCGCAAGCCGTAGTCCGCCGCGCTGGCGCCGCCCGGCGTGCCGCCATACAGCATGATGCCGGGGCGGATCCAGTCGCTCACCAGTTCCGCCTTCAGTTCGGGCATGCGCAGCACGCCGGCCGAATTGGCCTGGCTGCGCGGCGCCTGCAGGCCGGCCGCTCCCTCGTTGAAGCGCCGGATCTGCTCGCGGATCGGCAGGCACTCGTGCGCCGCCTCGTCGGCATTGGCGAAGTGCGTCATCAGCGTGATCTCGCCCACATGGGGAATGGCGCGCAGGCGTGCATAGGCGGCGCCGAACTCCGCAGGCCGGAAACCCAGGCGGTTCATGCCTGTGTTCATTTTCAGGTGCACGTCGACCGGCCGCGCCAGCGGCGTGCTTTCCAGCAGCGCGATCTGTTCCAGGCAATGGGCCGTGCCGTTCAGCCCATGTGCGGCCATGGCGTGCAGGTCGGCCGCGTCGAACCACCCTTCCAGCATCAGCAGCGGCCGGGTCCAGCCCATCTCGCGCAGGCGCACCGCGTTGTCGAATTCGATCAGCGCCAGGCCGTCGGCATCGGCAAAGCCGCGCAGCGCGCGCTGCAGGCCATGGCCATAGGCGTTGGCCTTGACCACGGCCCATGCTTTCGCGCCGGGCGCGCAGGCACGGGCGCGGGCCAGGTTATGCTGCATCGCAGCGGTGTGGATAGTGGCGACAATCGGCCTTGGCATGGCATCGGAGAGCGAAATAGGAAGCGGACATTTTACCGCAGACGCTTGCCATGCACGGCGGCAGTCCGGCCGCGCGGACGTTCCTTAGGCCGGCCTTAAGGTGCCATACCGGCGCAGGCGGCAGCAAGCTCGCGGGCCACTGTGCACGCGGCTCCGCGGCAAGCGAACGACCATGCGGTTTGCCCTGCCGTTTTCTTTGGAAAGCATATCTTTCATGGTATAAAGCAAGCCGATATCAGTTTTCAGGCCTATCCACAATGAATCGTGGTTTTTATACCATCATGGCGGCGCAGTTCTTTTCGTCGCTGGCGGACAATGCATTGCTGTTCGTCGCGATCGACCTGCTGATCACGATGAAGTCGCCGGCATGGATCACGCCGTTGCTGAAATTCCTCTTTGTGCTGTTCTATGTGCTGCTGGCCGCATTCGTGGGGGCGTTCGCCGACGCGCTACCGAAAGGCCGCGTCATGTTCTATGCCAACCTGGTCAAGATCTTCGGCTGCGCAATGCTGTTCTACGACGTGCACCCGCTGGCCGCCTACGCCATCGTGGGTATCGGCGCGGCGATCTATTCGCCGGCCAAGTACGGCATCCTGACCGAGCTGCTGCCGCCCGAAAAGCTGGTCGCGGCCAACGGCTGGATCGAAGGCCTGACGATTTCCTCGATCATCCTCGGCACCGTGATGGGCGGTGCGCTCGTCAGCGACCGCGCCGAGGCGATCATGACGAACTGGGATATCGGCATGAACAATCCCGCCTACGGCGCACTGATGATCGTTGGCGTGCTGTACATTGCCGCCGCCGCATTCAACCTGCGCATTCCGCTCACCGGCTGCGTGTACCCGCACCAGGAACGCAACCCCGTGCGGCTGATCGAGGACTTCGCCAACTGCTGCATGATCCTGTGGCGCGACAAGCTGGGCCAGATCTCGCTGGCGGTCACCACGCTGTTCTGGGGCACCGGCGCCACCTTGCAGTTCATCGTTCTGGAATGGGCCAAGCAGTCGATGGGCATGAGTTATGAAAAGGCCACCACCATGGTGGGCCTGGTGGGCCTGGGCGTGACCGTGGGCGCCGTGATGTCGGCCAGGATGATCACGCTGCGCAACTCGCTCTCCGTGATTCCGCTCGGCATCGCCATGGGCTTCATCGTGATGACCATGGCCTTCATCCACACACCGTGGCTGGCCTACCCGCTGCTGATCCTGGTCGGCGCCCTGGCCGGCTTCTTCGTGGTGCCGATGAACGCGCTGCTGCAGCACCGCGGCCACGTGCTGATGAGCGCCGGCCACTCGATCGCCGTGCAGAACTTCAACGAAAACCTGTCGATCCTGACGATGCTGGCCATGTATTCGCTGATGCTGCGCATGGACCTGGCGCTGAACACGATCATCGTGCTGTTCGGCCTGTTCCTGTCGGGATCGATGCTCGCCATCAAGCGCCTGCACATGATCAACCAGCGCGAGCACGATACGCTCGCACTGATCGGCGAACACAAGCATTAAGCCGGCGGCACGCCGGCAGGCTACTCCGGCGGCTTCCTGCCGGTTGCCCGCCGCAAGGCGGCCCGCGCGGGCCAGTCGTCGCGCACGATGAACGCCCGCGCTTCTTCCAGCAGCCAGCCACCCTCTTCCCGTATCGCCGCCACCATCACCGGCGACGGGTCGGCCTCGAATTTCTGCGCCAGCAAGGCGACCAGTTCGCCGCGTTCGAGCGCGGGCGGTACCGCCGGCAACTCGCCGCCGGCGCGCACCTTCAACGGCGCCAGCCATTGCAAGCGCGGCATCACCACGAAGCGTTGCCCGGCGCGATTGCCGCTATCCTCGCCCGCCTGCGCGAAGCCGGCCAGCGTGTGCCAGCGCCCGCGGCAGTGCGCCGGCGTGATGCCCGGTATGGCGGGCACACCGTCCGGCGGATAGAACAGCCAGCCCTTCACCAGGGCCTGGGCCGAGGTGACCGGCCGCGGCAGCACGTCCCGCGCGGCGGGGTGCCATGCCAGTTCCAGTTGCTGCTCGAAGATCTTGCGCATCTTGCGGCCCAGCGTGTCGCCCAGGTTCGGGCCGACCAGCAGGTCGAAGTCGCGCGTGTCGACGCTGCTGTCCAGCAGGTAGAACTTGGTGGCGAATTCGATGTGGCGCAGGCCGCCATCCGGTTCGTCGAGCAGGAAGTCGAATTCCCCGACCGTTTCCTTGCCGCCCTTGTGCACGGTGCGCACCTGCATGCCGTGCGCCGCCAGCACGCCGCGCTGGGCGAAATGGAAAGCCATCAGTTTTTCGGCATACAGGCCGAGGCGCGAATAAAAGCGCCCGCCAAGCGCGGCATCGAGCGGCGCCGGATCGGCGTCGAGCGCCGCGAGCCATGCCGCCACGTCCGCCGTAACCGGGCCGAGCGAGGCGATGCGGCCCTGCCAGTACGGCGCGTGCGCATCGAGCAGGTCCGGCGCGTCGAGCAGCCAGGCCAGCGCGCGCACGTGCGGCCGCGTCAGGTGCTGCCAGCGGCGCTCGAAGCGTGCCTGGCAGCTGACATCGCCGGGGTTGTCGTCAAGGCCGGTCATGGGCGGCACGCGCCAGGCACAGGTCGGCCCATGCACGGGCCTTGTCCTCTGGCTTGCGCAGCAGGTCGGCCGGGTGGAACGTGGCGACCACGGGCAGGTCACCATACCGGAGCACCTTGCCGCGCGCAGCCACGCCGAGCAGTCCTTTCGCGGTGCTGCCGCCCAGCGTGAGGACCAGCCCGGCGCCGGTCAGCGCCAGCTCGCGCTGCAGGTACGGGCGGCACGCCGCCAGTTCGTCGGCCGCGGGCAGGCGCTCGCCGCCATCGTCCGCCACGGGGCGGCACTTGACCAGCGTGGTGACATAGGCGCCCTTCTGTGGCGACAGGTCGACCGCGCGCAGCATGTTCTGCAGCAGCTGGCCCGGTGCGCCGGAAAATGGCTGTTCCGCCTCTTCGTCGGCCTGCGTGGGCGCGGTACCCACCGCCAGCCAGCGCGCACGCTTGTCGCCATGGCCAGGCACCGCGGCGCGGCGTGTTTCGCACAGCCGGCAGCGCGTGCAGCGGCGCACCGCGGCCTGCAGTTCGGGCAGGTCCATCGCGGCGATTTCCTCGTCGGTGATCGCCACGTGCGCGGCTGCGTGCCCGCCTGGTGCGTGCACAGGCACGACAGCCGGCACGGCGTCGAACCACGCCGTGTCTTGCTCGCCCACAGGCGCCTCGGCCCTGGCGCGCGGCGCCGCCGGCTGCTTCAGGGTCGGCGCCTTCGGCGGCGGTGCCGGGACATCGTCGAACCAGGCATTGTCGTCGTCCGATGCCGCCGGCGGGGATGACACGGCGACAGGCGCGGCAACTGCAGCCGGCACGGGGGCGGGCCGGGGCGCTGGTGCGGGCATGGACGCAGGTGCGGAAGCCGGGATGGCGGCTTGCGCTTCGACCGCCGCAAGCTCCTGCCCGGCAGGCACTGGTTCTTCACCGGCAAGCGGCGCAACACCCTCCTCGGGCGCGGCATGCACGC
>DASVVD010000486.1:0-3853 GCA_036386715.1 Pseudoduganella sp. | reverse complement strand
ACTTCGCGGCGGCGCGCGGCCAGTTCCACATCGTAGGTGCCGCGCGCGGCCAGGCCGTCGGCCACTTCGCGGAACGCCGTCTGCACGGTCTTGCGGTAGCCGGCCACGCCGATATCGCGGGCGATGCGGGCGTTGTCCAGGCTGGCCTGGCGCGCGCCGCCGTCGAACAGCGGCAGCACCAGGCTCGGTGCCAGCGTCCAGACGCCGGTACCCGCCTCGAACAGGTTGCCGAGCGCGGCGCTGGCGGTGCCGGCGGCGGCCGTCAGGCCGATCGACGGGAAGAACGCCGCGCGCGCCGCGCCGATATTGGCGTACTCGGCGCGCAGCAGCGCTTCGGCCTGCAGCACGTCGGGACGGCGCAGCAGCAGGTCCGACGGCAGGCCGGCCGGGATATCGGCCAGCAGGCGTTGCTGGTCCAGTGGCGTGGCGGGCGAAGCGCCGGGCAATGCCGGCGGCAACGGCTGGCCGAGCAGCAGCACCAGCGCGTTTTCCGCCTGGGCGCGCAGGCGCTGCTGCGCCGCGTGGTTGGCCTGCGCCTGCTGCAGGGTGCCCTGCGCCAGTGTCTCGTCGAGCTCTGAGGTGGTGCCGGTGTCGAACTGCAGCTTGACGATGCGGTACGACTCGCGCGCCGCCGCCAGGGTTTCGTCGGTCACGGCAAGCTGCTCGTCGTAGGCCAGCATGGCCAGGTACTGCTCGGCCACCTGCGCCACCAGCAGGAGTTGCGCGGCCTGACGGCCGTAGGCACTGGCCAGGTACTGCTCGCGGGCGCTCTCGGTCAGGCTCTGCAGCCGGCCGAACAGGTCCAGTTCCCAGGCCGCCTCCAGTCGCACCGCGTTGTTGCGCGTGACAGCGCGGTTGCTGCCGGCATCGCCGGCGCCGGCCGAATTGCTGCGGCCACGGGTGCCCGATGCCGCGAGGTCGACCTGGGGCAGGGCGGCGCCGCGCTGCGCCTGCAGCAGCGTGCGTGCCTGGCCGACGCGCAACAGCGCCACGCGCAGGTCCTGGTTGTTGGTCAGCGCGACGCCGACCAGCTGGCGCAGGCGTGCGTCGACCAGGAAATCCTGCCAGCCGGTCTCGGCGGCCGGGATGGCGTTCGCCGCCGCGGCCGGCCCGGCATAGGCGGGGCCGGACGGATACGCGGCCGGCACCGCGTCGGCAGGGCGCTCGTAAGACGGCTGCAGCGCGCAGCCCGATGTCAGCGCCGCGGCGGCGGCCAGGGACAACAGGTTCAATGTTCGCTTCATTGCTTTACCTCGCTTGCGACAACGGCAGCCGGAGGCCGGTGTGCCGCCTTCCTGTCCCTGATTTTTCCCGCGATCAGCACGAAGAACATCGGGATCAGGAAGGTGGCCAGGAACGTGGCGGTCAGCATGCCGCCGATCACGCCGATACCCAGCGCGTTCTGGCTGGCCGCGCCGGCGCCGCTGGCGATCGCCAGCGGCAGCACGCCGAGCACGAACGCCATCGATGTCATCAGGATCGGGCGCAGCCGCAGCTTGGCCGCTTCCATCGCCGCTTCCAGCGCGCTGCGCCCTTCAAGCTGCAGCTCGCGGGCGAATTCCACGATCAGGATCGCATTCTTGGCCGACAGGCCGATCGTGGTCAGCAGGCCGACCTGGAAGAATACGTCGTTTTCCAGGCCGAAGGCGGTGGCGGCCGCCAGCGCGCCCAGCACGCCGATCGGCACCACCATGATCACGGACACCGGGATCGCCCAGCTTTCATACAGCGCGGCCAGGCACAGGAACACGACCAGGATCGACAGGCCGTACAGCAGCGGCGCCTGGGCGCCGGCCTGCGATTCCTGCAGCGAAATGCCGCTCCATTCGTAGCCGATGCCGTCCGGCAGCTGGCCCACCAGGCGGTCCATGATCTTCATCGCTTCGCCGGTACTGTGGCCGGGCGCCGGCTGGCCGAGGATCTCGGCCGAGTCGATGCCGTTGTAGCGCTGCACCGCCGGTGCGCCCCAGGCCCAGCGGGCGCTGGCGAACGCCGAGAACGGCACCATGTCGCCGGCGCCGTTGCGCACGTGGAGCAGGCGGATATCGTCCGGGTTCATGCGGAACTGCGCATCGGCCTGCACGTAGACGCGCTTGATGCGGTTGTCGGTATCGAAGAAGTTGTTGATGTAGCGCGAGCCCCAGGCGGTGGAGAAGGTCTGGTCCACGTCCGCCAGGTTGACGCCCAGCGCGGCGGCCTTTTCGCGGTCGATGTCGATCTTGTAGGTGGCATTGTCGGCCTGGCCGGTAAAGCGCACGCGGCTCAGGGCCGGCTCGTTCTTCGCCAGCTCCAGCAGCTGGTCGCGCGCCTTGGCCAGCGCCTCGTGACCGAGGCCGCCGCGGTCCTGCAGCTGCAGCGAGAACCCGGTGGCGGAACCCAGGCCGCGGATCGGCGGCGGTTCCACCGGCGTGATCTGGGCGCCCTGATAGTCGCCATAGCGGGCGGCGATGCGGCTGCTCAGCGCACCCACGGAGAGCTTTTCATCTTTCCTTTCATCCCACGATTTCAGGCGCACGAACAGGCGGCCCTGGTTCTGCCCCCGGTTCGGCTGGCTGGCGCCATTGGTCATGAAGGTGGAATCGACCATCGCCTTTTCATCGTTCAGCAGGTACTGGTTGATTTCCTCCAGGATCTTGCCGGTGGTTTCCAGCGTGCTGCCAGCGGGCGTCTGCACCTGCACGAACATGTAGCCCTGGTCTTCCTTCGGCAGGAAGCCGCCGGGCAGGCGCAGGAACAGCAGCACCACCACGCCCACCAGCACCACGTACAGCGCCATCCACACGCCGCGCCGGCGCACGATGGCGCCCACGCCGCCCAGGTAGCGGTCGCGGCTCCTGTCAAAGGCGCGGTTGAACCAGCCGAAGAAACCGCCTTTTTCATGGTGATCGGGGTCGGGGCGCCTGAGCATCGTCGCGCACAGCGCCGGCGTCAGCGTCAGCGCGATGAACACCGACAGCAGCATCGATGCCACCACCGTCAGCGAGAACTCGCGGTAGATCGCCCCCACCGTGCCGCTGGAGAAAGCCACCGGCACGAACACGGCCGAGATCACCAGGGCCACGCCCACCAGCGCGCTGGTGATCTGGCCCATCGCCTTTTCGGTGGCTTCATACGGGCCCAGGCCATCCTCGTGCATCACGCGCTCGACGTTTTCCACCACCACGATCGCATCGTCGACCAGCAGGCCGATCGCCAGCACCAGGCCGAACATCGACAGCGTGTTCACGGTGAAGCCCAGCGCCGACATGATGCCGAAGGTACCGAGCAGCACCACCGGCACGGTGATCGACGGGATCAGCGTGGCGCGGAAATTCTGCAGGAACAGGTACATCACCAGGAATACCAGCGCGATGCCCTCGAACAGCGTGACCACCACTTCATGGATCGAGACCTCGATGAACGGCGTGATGTCGTTCGGGTACACCACCTTCAGCCCGTGCGGGAAGAAGGCTTTCAGCTCGTCGAGGCGGGCGCGCACGGCGTCGGCCGTGGTCAGCGCGTTGGCGCCGGGCGCCAGCTGGATGCCGATGCCGGAGGCGGACTTGCCGCTGTAGCGCACGTCGACGTTGTAGTTTTCCGGGCCGAGGGCCACGCGAGCCACGTCGCCGATTCGCACGCTCGAGCCGTCCGGCTGTACCTTCAGCAGGATGCGGCGGAATTCGTCGGGCGTGCGCAGCAGGCTGGCCTGGTTGATCGTGGCGGACAGCGTCTGGCCGGCCACGGCGGGCGCGCCGCCCAGCTGGCCGCCGGAGATCTGCACGTTCTGCGCCTGGATCGCGCGGTTCACGTCGAGCGGCGTCAGCGCGTAGCCCGTCAGTTTCACCGGGTCGAGCCAGATGCGCATCGCGTACTG
>DASVVD010000485.1:0-6025 GCA_036386715.1 Pseudoduganella sp. | reverse complement strand
TCGTCAGCTACGGCATCACGGCCGACGAAGCGCACCGCTTCGGGCTGCCCTGCGGCGGCACCATCGAACTGGCGCTCGAACCGCTGTCCGAACAGAGCCGCATCGCCGAACTGCTGGAGCGCCTGGAACAGCACCAGCTGGTGGAACGCCGCCTCGACCTGCGCAACGGCGCCGTGCGGCTCGACAGGGCCGTCGCCGGCAGCGTGCTGACCCGCACCGACGACGAACTGGTCACCCAGCACGGCCCGCGCTGGCGGCTGCTGATCATCGGCGCCGGGCAGCTGTCGCGCTTCGTGGCGCAGATCGCCACGGCGATGGATTACCACGTCACCGTCTGCGACCCGCGCGAGGAATACCGCGCCGGCTGGACCTTGCCGGAAGTGCGCCTCGTGCATGCAATGCCGGACGACCTGGTGATCGAAATGAAGCTGGACCGGCGCAGCGCCGTGCTGGCACTGACCCATGACCCGAAGCTCGACGACCTGGCGCTGATGGAGGCGCTGAAGTCGGAGGCGTTCTACGTCGGCGCCATCGGCTCGCGCGCCAACAACGCCAGGCGGCGCGAGCGGCTGCTGGAATTCGACCTGAGCGCCGCGCAGCTGGAACGGCTGCACGGGCCGGTCGGGCTGTATATCGGCAGCAAGACGCCGTCGGAAATCGCCATCTCGATCCTGGCCGAAATGACGGCGGTGAAGAATGGCGTGCCATCGGCGCTGCAGGTCAACCATGCCGCCGCGCTGGAAGCGCCGGGCAGCAACGCCTGCCTGGCCTGAACCCTATAGCAAGATCCGGATGGCACGATTGCCGCCGCAGCGGCGATGATTGGCACCAGCAATAGCACCAGCAATAGCACCAGCACCAGCAATAGCACCAGCACCAGCGCTGAGCTTCGGACCGAACAATAACGATGAAATCATGTCCACCGCCAACCTGTTCCGCCTGATCCTGCTCGCCGCCATCTGGGGCGGCTCCTTCCTGTTCATGCGCATCGCGGCGCCCGTGCTGGGCCCGGCGGTGCTGATCGAGTACCGCGTGGTGTTCGCGGCGCTGTTCCTGGCGGCGATCGCGCTGGCGCTGAAGAAACCGCTGCACTGGAAGCGGCACTGGAAGCATTACGTGGTGCTGGGCTTCTTCAACTCGGCCCTGCCATTCCTGCTGTTCGCCTGGGCCGCGAAGACGTTGTCGGCCTCGGTGCTTGCCGTGCTCAATGCCACGGCGCCCATGTGGGGTGCGCTGATCGGCGCGCTATGGCAGCGGCAGATGGTCGGTGCGCGGGTGCTGCTGGGGATCGCGCTGGGTACCGCCGGCGTGGCGCTGCTGGTGGGATTCGACCATGCCAGTTCGCGCGAGGGCGCCGGCCTGGCCATCGCCGCCGCGCTGTTCGCTTCATTCAACTACGGCATCGCCAGCACGTATGCCAGGGCCGCGCCGGCCGTGGAGCCCTTCGCCAACGCGCACGGCAGCATGTGGACGGCGGCGCTGATGGTGCTGCCGTCGCTGCTGTTCTTTCCCGCGCCCGGCGCGCCGACCACCGGCATCATGGCGGCCGCGCTGGCGCTGGGGGTGCTGTGCAGCGGCGTCGCCTACCTGCTGTATTACGGGCTGATCCGTGACGTGGGCGCCACTTCCGCGCTGACCGTCACCTTCCTCAGCCCGCTGTTCGGCATCCTGTGGGGCGCCTTGTTCCTGCACGAAGTGGTGGGCTGGTACACGATTGCCGGCGCCGCCATTGTTATCCTGGGTACTGCGTTCGTTACCGGCTACCGGCCGGCGTTTGCCGCGAGCAGGCGCAAACCGGCATGATATTGCAACGCACGCTGGTCCTGCCGGCAGACTACCGCATGCGCGATGTGCTGGCATTCCATGGCCGCGACGGGCAGGGCCTGGCGGAAACCGTGGGCCCCGATGCGCTGCGCAAGGGCGTGATGCTCGATGGCGTGCCGGTCGTGCTCGCAGTCGATTTCACGCCGGCCGCCGCGACCTGCCGGGCGGAGATCGATGGCGCCGCTTCTGCCGCGCCCGCCGTGCTCGAACGGCGCATCGATGAAGCCTTGCGCAGCATCCTCGGCCTGCGTATCGACCCGGCGCCGTTCTGCGCGTTCGCCGCCGATCCCCTGCTCGGCCCCCTCGTGCAGCGCCAGCAGGGCTTGCGCATCGTGCAGTCGGCCAGCGTGTTCGAGGCGCTGACCTGGGCGATCATCGGCCAGCAGATCAACCTGCCCTTTGCGATCGCACTGCGGCGCACGTTCATCGTGCTGGCCGGGCGCCGGCATTCCAGTGGCCTGTGGTGCTACCCGGAGGCGGCCGATGTGGTCAAGATCCTCGTCGATGACCTAACCGCCCGCAAGTTTTCGCGTGCAAAAGCCGACACGCTGCTGCGCTTTGCCAGCCTGGTGGCGAGCGGCGAACTGGCGCTGGCGCCCGGCCCGGATAACCCGCTCGAGCGTATCAGCCAGCGGCTGCTGGCCATCAAGGGCATCGGCCCATGGACGGTCAACTACGGCCTGCTGCGCGGCTACGGCGACGCCGACTGTTCGCTGCATGGGGACGTGGCAATCCGGGCAGCATTGCAGCGCCTGCTCGGCGAGGAGCAGAAGCCGGATATCCGCCGCACCGAGCAGATCTTGCAACGCTATCGACCGCACCGCACGATGGCGGCAGCCCACCTGTGGGCCAGCCTTTCCCCGCGGGTTGCCGACGACACGGCCTGACCAGGATATCGCTTGACCCTGACGCAACGTCAGGCTTCAAGATGGCTTTACCGAAGAGGAGCTGACGATGTTAAAAATTGGACAACTGGCGAACCATGCAGGCCTCACCGTTCGCACCCTGCACCATTACGACGATATCGGACTGCTCCGTCCTTCGGGCCGTACCGATGCCGGCTATCGCCTGTATGACCGCGACGACGTGGCACGCCTGCAGCAGATCCAGGCCCTGCGTCAACTCGGCATGCCGCTGGCCGACATCGGGCATTTCCTGGCCCATTCCGGCACTACCGCGCTGGCCATTGTCGAGCGCCAACTGGCGGCCCTGCAAAAGCAGATCGACGAAGCGGCGCGCATGCACACGCACCTGCTTGGTTTGCATGCTCGGCTGTCGCGCGGTGAACAGCCGGAACTGGCCGAATGGCTGACCACACTGGAGCAAATGAAAATGTACGAGCAATATTTTTCCAAGGAAGAACTAGCAAACCTCCGCATGGTCCACGATGAGGAATGCCGCGCCGAATGGGCGGCACTGGTTGACGATGTCGCCGATATCATGGCGGCGAAAACACTGCCGGCCAGCCTGGAAGCAAAACAACTGGGCCTGCGCTGGATCACGATGCTGGAACGGGATACCGGCGGCAATGCCTTGCTCATTGCCCGGCTTGATTCGATGCATGTGAAAGAACCCTCTATCCAGCAAAGCACCGGCATCAGCCCGGCCATGCGCGATTATATTTCCGAGGTTATCGGAGAAGTGAAACTCGACGCCTGGGCCAAATACCTGTTGCCAGCGGAAGTGGAACGCATGCGCCGCCACCAGCGTTCGCGCGGCAAGGAATGGTTTCCCCTGTTTGAATCGATCCGGACACAATTCCATGCTGATCCGGATGGCAATATGCCTGAATCAAGAAAAGTGGCACAGCATAAGCATGAGTTATTCCATGACATGGTTGGAGATAATCCAGAAACACTGGGCCGCTTCCAGGCCGGGCTTGCCAATGAACCGGTCTTGCAAGTCGCGCGTGGCATGACAGAAGAAATGATTGCCTGGCTTCGCCGGGTCGGAGCACGCCAGAAACTGGCTTGAACGAACTAGTATTAAGCTTGAAACGGCAGTTCAGCGTCCCGTACTGCGTGGGCAGCCCGCCATTTTCGGCTGCCCAGTGCCTTCGGTAAGCTTGTCCGGGTAATAGAGGCAATAGGTACCGAAGGCGGTCTTGACCTGATAAATGGGCTTGCGGGCACCAGGTGCGCTGAATTCCTCGATACGTGCGGCTTCATACCACTTCAGCGGCACGGCCAACTTGGCTTCGGTAAATGCTCTCGTCATTATGGCCTCCATCGAGCCTGGTGCCGGACCATATTCCTTTACTTCCTTTTCCTGGCGGGTTTCCCGGTCGGCTTTTCCCGCCAGTTTGACAAGGCTGTCGATATCGACGCGGGCATTTTCACTGAACAGATCGGCCGGTGGAGTCGAGAGCGGCATCTCAGCCAGCTTCGGCGGTTCAGCCTCGACAGGCGCAATCGCAACGGCACGTTTCCCAGGCCGGTTTTTCAAGGCGGGAAGACGGAGCGGTTCCGAAGCTTTCACTACCGGTTTCGGCTGCGTGACAATAAACAGGAGTTGAGAATAGCGCGTGGCAGCGACTTTCTCGGTGCCACGGTATTCGAGCAGGAGGACATACAGTACGAACGCATGCAGGGCCAACATGGCGGCCAACCCTGCGAGGGAATAACTGCGGGGCATTACTACCATCATGCCAGTCGCCTCTATTTATGAAATGGCAAGTGTACAGATGGTGTGGCAGAAAATCTTCGCTGGAAACGGAAAATTACAATGCAGGCTCCGATCGAGGGATCGAACGCAACGTCTGGTACGCCAGCCGAATTCAAAAGCCAATGAAAAGCCCAATGCAAAAAGCCGCCACTGCGTGAGCAATGACGGCTTTTATGAATTTGGTTGCGGGGACAGGATTTGAACCTGTGACCTTCGGGTTATGAGCCCGACGAGCTGCCAGACTGCTCCACCCCGCGTCTGATGAAATGAATTATAGGCCCTTTGGCGGATTTAGGCAATATTTATCCTCGTTTTCCGCATGATAGACCGCGTATATCCATCAACCATGCCGCATGAACTGCGGGCAGCAGACGGCAAGCCTGTGCCGGCAGTTCCGCGCGCGTGCCCAAACGGTGTAAAGTAAGCAAACGACAACCGCTACCTACCCGTATGAAATTCTGTTCCGAATGCGCTCACCCGGTCGAGCTGATGGTCCCGGCCGGTGACAACCGCCCCCGCTACGTTTGCCCCCAGTGTGCAACGATCCACTACCAGAATCCCAAGATGGTGATCGGCTCGATCCCTGTCTGGGAGCGCGACGGCAAGTTGCAGGTCCTGCTGTGCAAGCGGGCGATCGAGCCGCGCTACGGCTACTGGACACTGCCGGCCGGTTTCATGGAGAACAACGAAACCACGGCCGATGCGGCGCAGCGCGAAACGGAAGAGGAAGCGGGCGCCAACATCGAGCTGGGCAAACTGTTTACGCTGCTCAACGTCAAGCATGTACACCAGGTGCACCTGTTCTACCTGGCCACGCTGCGCGACCTCGACTTTGCACCCGGCATAGAAAGCCTCGATGTGCAAATGTTCACGGAAAGCGAAATCCCATGGGACGACCTGGCGTTCCCCACCATCCACACCACGCTGGAATGCTTCTTTGCCGACCGGGCGAAAGTGCTGGAAGGCGGCAGCTACGGTTTCCACACGCAGGACATCACGCGGCCGATGCGCGGCGACTCATGATTCCCTGGCTCGGCGCCCATACTCCTTTTCCCGATGTCTCCGAAGCGCTGACCACCGAGGCGCCCGGATTGCTCGCGGCCGGCGGCGACCTGTCGCCCGAGCGCCTGCTGGCCGCCTACCAGCGTGGCATTTTCCCCTGGTTTTCGGAAGGCCAGCCGATCCTGTGGTGGAGCACCAATCCCCGCATGGTGCTGTACACGGACGAGCTCAAGCTGTCTCCCAGCCTCGTCAAGACGCTGAAGAAAGTGGAAAAGAGCGCACGCACGGACGGCCGCTGGCAGGTCCGTTTCGACAGCGCATTCGAGGCGGTGATGCGGGCGTGTGCCGCGCCACGCCGCGACGGCCCCGGCACCTGGATATCGGAAGACATCATCCGCGGCTATACCGGCCTGCATGCGCTCGGGTTTGCCCATTCCGCCGAGGTATGGCTCGATGGCGAACTGGTGGGCGGTGCCTACGGCGTGTCGATCGGCCAGATGTTCTACGGCGAGTCGATGTTCGCCCGCGTGTCGGA
>DASVVD010000484.1:0-2650 GCA_036386715.1 Pseudoduganella sp. | reverse complement strand
TTCATGTCAGAACTTGGCGATCAGGCCGAGCGCGAAACGGCGGCCGGCATCCTCCGCCAGCAGGAACTGGTTCGTGTAGCGGCCATATTTCTTCACCACCGCTTCGTTCAGGTTGGTGGCCTCGAACACGACCGACAGGTTCTTCGACACCTCGTAGCTGCCGCTCAGGTCCCACTGGCCATAGGCCGCTACCTGGGTCACGCCGTCGCCGTTCTGCTGGGTGAGCGATTGCAGGAACTTGTCGCGCCAGTTGTAGGCGAGGCGCAGCTGGTATGGCCCGCGTTCGTAGAAGCCAACGACGTTGGCCGAATCGCTGATGCCGGTCACGGCGAACTTCTGGTTGATGTCGCCCGGATTCAGGTTGGAGTCGCTGCGCACGATGGTGCCGTTGACGATGAAGCCCAGGCCGTTGTCGAACGTGTGCTGCACCGCCAGCTCGAAGCCGTGAACCACCGCGGATGGCCCGTTGCTGGGCCGGGTCAACGTGAACACGGCCGGGCCATCGGCCGCATCGGGCTTGAGCTTGTCGGTCCCCGTGCTCGGGTCGGTCAGCACGCCGGTACTGGTGTCGAACTGCCGCGTGGTGTTGCTGGACACGATGAAATTGCTGACGTCTTTCCAGAAGAAGCCGCCCGAGATGTAGCTGGCCGGCTTGTAGTACCACTCCAGCGACAGGTCGAGGTTGTTCGACTCGAAGGGCTTCAGCGTGGGATCGCCTGAAGATGCGGTCAGCGTGCCGGGGCGCGTCGTGACGATGTTGGTGGCGGGCGACAGATCGTCGAGGCGCGGCCGCGTCAGCGAGCGGTAGGCGGCCACGCGCGCCACCAGCGTGTCCGTCAATTCGATGTTCGCGCTGAGGTTGGGCAAGACCGAGTAATACGAATTGCTGACGTTGATGGCCGACTTGGCGCCGTACACGGCGCTCAGCTCCGTGGCATCGAGCACGTTCAGCCGCTCGATATTGCCCTGGGTGCCCGAGACGTTGATATCGGTGTGTTCGAGCCGCGCGCCGGTGGTCATCCGCACGGGCTTGCCGGCCAGCGTGCCGGCAAACGCCAGTTCCAGGTAGGCCGAGGTGGTTTTCTCCTCGACCGCATAGGAGTTGTCGCGCACCACCGCGTCGAAGTTCTTCCCGCTCTGCTGTTCGACGAAAGCGAACTGCTTCTCGCCGTCATGGCGCAGCCACGAGGTCGGCGTGCGGCCGCTGCCGCTGACGCCACTCAGGAAATCGCTGCCGGCGTTGAACACGCTGAGGGTCCCGGCGGGAATGGCCGGGAAGTCGCCGTAGCCGCAATACGTGCAGTGAATGCCGACGCCTTCGTTGTCCCACCGGGTCAGCGCCTTGGTCTCCTGCGAGCGCTGCAGGCCGAAGCGGGCCGAGACCAACCCGTCGCCGCTGCCCTCCTTCCAGACGCCATCGACCTTGTACTGGCGCACCGCGTCGTCGACGGCCCAGCCGCGGCGCAGCATCACGTGCGCCCGCGCATTGGCCGGGTCGAGGTAATTCGACACGGAATGCGTGATCGGCCGGCCCTGGGCGTCGTATTCGTACACCAGGCCAGTCGCCGGCGCGGCGAATTCGCTCACCCACGGCAGCGTGGCCGCATCGGACTGGAAGCGCGCGCGGTTCTTGTAGCCGATCAGCGAAAGCTGGTCGCCGCCACCGTTGTTGGGTTCACGCGTGGCAGCGGATATCCAGGCATCGAAGACGAAATTGAGCTTGTTCGAGATCTTCCAGTCGGCTTGCAGGCCGAACGACTTCGTGCTGGTCAGGCGGTCGAATTTCTTGGCGTGGAAGTCGGTCGCCAGCCCTACCTCCTGGTACAGGTCGGTGACGGTGCCGTTGCCATCGGTGCGGGCGCGCTGCACATTCGGCGCCGTGAACCAGTGGCCGTAGGACGTCGCATCGGTCTTGATGTCGAAGTCCGAATACAGCGCGTCGGCGGTCAAGGTCAGCGCGCTGGATGGCCTGTATTGCAGCACCAGGTTGGCATTGGTGCGGGTGCGCTCTTCGAACGTCACCTTGGTGTCGTAGTTCCGGGGCGAAAACACCGGGCCGGCGAACCCCGCTCCGTCGTTGAGTTCGGCGTTGGGGATGCCCGCATTGGTGAGCCAGCCATCGGTTTGCGCCTGGTCCAGGCGCGTCCTGGCCTTCTTGCGCGACACCGCCAGCAGCGCGCCGAACTTGCCCTGGGCGAAGGTATCGCTGACCAGCAGCGAGTACTCGGGCGTGGTCTCGCCGCTATTGTCGTCATGCAGCGCCTTGACGGTGCCCGCCACCTTGAACCCGCCCAGGCCCAAAGGCCGGGCGGTGGTGATGTTGATGGTCGAGCCGATGCCACCCGACTGCTGGGTCGCCGTGCCTGTCTTGAAGACGTTGATGCTGTTGACCAGGTCGGCCGAGACGGTATCGAAATTGAACGCGCGGTTCTCGTTCTCGGAGGCGACCTGGCGGCCGTTGACCAGCACGGTATTGAAGTCGGGCCCGAAGCCGCGCACGGTGACCTGCTTGCCCTCGCCGCCCGAGCGGTCGATCGACACGCCGGTAATGCGCTGCAGCGATTCAGCCAGGTTCTGGTCGGGGAACTTGCCGATGTCCTCCGCGGAAATGGCGTCGACGATGCCGCTGCCTTCACGCTTGGCGTCGAGC
>DASVVD010000483.1:0-8110 GCA_036386715.1 Pseudoduganella sp. | reverse complement strand
ATAGCCTGGAGCGAGGCGAACTGCCGCAGGTGAAAGTGCGTGAGCAAGTCGAAGTCAAGCGCGAAGTCGACAAGGATCGTACGCTGACGGGCTAAGCGTCGCCAGCCGTTCGGATTAGTGGGGAGGGAGAGCGGAATGCCTTATTGGAGCGGGTGAAGGGAATCGAACCCTCGTCTTAAGCTTGGGAAGCTTCGGCTCTGCCATTGAGCTACACCCGCGTCAGCGACATTCTATGCGGTCTTGCCGATCGTTACAACATCATCAAGAAAACTGTCGACTCAGGCGGAAATCCCTTCTCCGCCGATCCAGATGTCCCTGGATGAACCCGATGCAATAAACATGGAAGCCCTGGAACCGGCGCACGCCGCCTGGGCCGCCAGGCTTGCCGGCCGCCGTGCCGGATCTGCCCTTGCCAGGTAACGATGGGATCCCTGACGCCGTTTGAATCGGTCTCGAAGTTCATTCCCCCTCCCGGACACGAATTCCCCCTGCCTGAGCCGCGACAACCCGGCAGTCGGCCGCCGCCTCTCTTCCCAACAATCGACTACAGAGGCAATGTAGTTGAAGTACATTTTCTCATATAAATTTGTAGCATAAATACAACTATGTGCATCTTAAAGGGCATTACTGCGATTTTTTGCTATCCAGCATATTCATTTTTGCTACAGTTTCGACGACCCAAGATCTAGTTTTAATACAAATGGCCTAAACGCCTGCCGAGCGTGGCCAAGGCATCAATTTTTTTTGCACACCATTGGAGACATCAATGCACGTCCAGGCATCCGCTCGCAGTTCGCATACGTCATTCCCGTTGCACCCCATCGCCACCGCCTGCGCGGTGCTTTTATCGTTGTCGAGTACCCACGCGGCAGGCCAGAATGCGGCTGCACCGGCCACTGCCGAGATCAGCACCGCGGCAGGCAATGTCGCCCAGGTCAAGGTATCGGGCATCCGCCGCGGTATCGAAGATGCCATTTCCGTCAAGAAGGATGCCACGTCCATCGTCGAATCGATTTCCGCGGAAGACATTGGCAAGCTGCCCGACGTGAGCATCGCGGAATCCATCGCGCGCCTGCCAGGCCTGGCTGCCCAGCGCGTGGCGGGACGGGCCCAGGTCATCAGCGTGCGCGGGCTGTCGCCGGACTTTGCCACCACCTTGCTCAATGGCCGCGAGCAGGTGAGCACGGGCGACAACCGCAGCGTGGAATTCGACCAGTATCCCTCGGAGCTGCTGAGCGCGGTCACCGTGTACAAGACACCGGATGCAGGCCTGGTGGGCCAGGGCCTGTCCGGCACGATCGACATGCAAACCGTGCGGCCATTGTCATTTGCCGGGCGCACCATTTCGTTCAATGTGCGGGGCGAAAAGAACTCGCTCGGCAGGATCGCCCATGCGAAGGACCGGGGACACCGCGTGAGCGCCAGCTACATCGATCAATTCGCCAACCGGACCATCGGCGTGGCGCTGGGCGTGGCGAACATGGAGTCGCCCATCCTGGACAATGAAACCGGCACCTACGAACCGTTCGACCAAAGCCCGATTTCCGGCGTGCCGCGCGGAACGTATGTCACGGCGGGGGTCAAGGCGCTGGCGAAAAGCGGCCGGCTGACCCGCACCGGCGTGATCAGCGTCCTGGAATACCGCCCGAGCCGCCAGTGGACCAGCACGCTCGACCTCTTTGCATCGAACTTCAGGCAGGTCGACACGAACAACCAGTTCGAAGTCAATCTCGGTGGTTTCAACGGCAACAACAACCCCATCGGCTTCAACTACGCCACCACCAATATCGTCGACAACACGCTGACCGGCGGCACGGCCATGGGCGCCTACCCGCTAGTGCGCGGCCAGTACAACCACCGCGAGGACAAGATCCGCACTGCCGGCTGGGGCAACAGGTTCAATTTCGGTGCGTGGTCGCTGGTCGTGGATGCCAACTATTCACAGGCCGAGCGCGACGAGGCATACCTGGAAAACAACCTGCAGCTGCAGTCCGCCGGCGGCGGCGCGTTCAACGATCCCCTGATGACGGTCGGCTGGCACCCGGGCCGATTCGCCAGCCTGTCCGGCCAGCTCGACTACAGCAATCCGGCCATCCTGCACACGGGCGACTCCATCTATGGCTACGGCAAAACCTATGCGCCCCACCTGAAGGACAAACTGGCAAGCCTGAAAGTGGCGGCAACGCTGCCGGCACCGGCGGCGATCGAACAGGTCATCGCCGGCTTCGACGTCGGTATCAACTACAGCGACCGCACCAAGACCAAGCGGCAGCCCTCCGGCCAGTTGTTCGCCACGGGCACGCCGACGATTTCCAGCGATCTGCTGTACGCACCGGTCGACCTGGGCTTTGCGGGGGCCGGCGTGGTACCGTCCTGGAATGTGCCGGCGGTGATCGCAAAATACTTCGCCCCGATCGACTACAGCCTGGAGAACAATGCCGGCACGATCAGCCGGGCGTGGGACGTCACGGAAAAAATCACGACGGCCTTTGCCCGCGCCAATATCGACAGCGACATCGGCGGTTATTCGCTGCGGGGCAATATCGGAGCGCAGATCATCCGTACCGACCAGTCGTCGGCATCGCTGTACGCCGATGCGGCAGGCGTGGCCCATCCGATCGAAAGCGGCAAGACCTATACCGATGTGCTGCCGAGCATGAATCTGGCCATTGGCCTGGCCGACGGCCAGACCCTGCGCATCTCGCTTGCCAAGCAGATTGCCCGCCCCCGCGTGGACCAGCTCAACGCCGGCTTCAATTTCACCGTTGCGAGCGGAACCCGGCTGCCCGGCGGCAGCGGCGGCAACAGCAAGCTCGATCCATGGCGCGCCAAGGCGTTCGACGTTTCATACGAAAAGTACTTCGACAAGAAGGGCTACATTGCCCTGGCCGGGTTCTACAAGAAGCTCGACACGTACATCTACACCTTCTCGGAAACGCGTGATTTTTCGCAGTACACGGCCGGCACGAACGCCATTTCCAACTTCGGCCAGTACACCACCTCGTATAACGGCGATGGCGGCATGCTCAAGGGCGCCGAGCTGACCGTCTCGGTCCCGCTCGACCTGCTGGCGCCGGCGCTGGATGGTTTCGGCGTGCTGGCCAGCACCTCGTACACGGAAAGCGGCATCGACATCAAGGAAGTCAATGCCACGATCGGCAAGATCCAGTTGCCGGGCTTGTCCCGCAACGTGTCGAATCTGACGCTCTACTATGAAAAGGCGGGCTTCTCGACGCGCGTCAGCGGCCGCCGCCGCTCCGACTATGTGGGCGAGATCGGCAATTTCGCCGGCGACCGCCAGCTGCGCTTCGTACACGATGCGCCGACGGTCGATGCCCAGGTGGGCTACACGTTCAACGAAGGCCGCTACAAGGGCCTGGGCGTGCTGCTGCAGGTGAACAACCTGAACAATGCCGCGTATGAAACCTATGCGAACCGCAAGGATCGCCAGCTGGAATATGCCAAATATGGCCGTACCGTGCTGCTTGGCGTGAACTACAAGTTCTGACCATGGTTCAAGGACGCCGGCGCCAACGCGCCGGCTTTGCCACTGCAGGCTTCCCGCTTGCAGTGGCATTTTTACGCTACGCGCTTAATCCGGCTGCTCCACCGTGTAGCCCTTTGCCTGCAGCTGCGCCAGGTAGGCCTGCTGGCCGAGGATATGCTTGATCTGCAGCACGGCGAACGTGGTCTTGTTGGCCCCCAGTGCCTTCTCGGCGGCGTCGACCCACAACCCGCGCACGCGGGTATCGATGCCGCCAAAGCCGCGATCCTGCATGATCTTGCTGTTCTGGATGGCGTTCAGGCAGGAAGCTTCCTGTTCCGAGAAGTCGAGCGCGTGGATCGCGCCGATATCGCCTTTCGACCATGCGTTGGCGCGGGCGCGCAGTGCATCGATGTCGGTCTCCAGGCGTTCGATCGTTTTGGTAAAGCAGGCCACGTCTTCCAGCGGGGTTTTCTTGAACTCGCGCAGTGCCGCCACCGGGCTGTCCACTTTCATGTCGACCAGGGGGGACGTCACCTTCACCTTGTTCTGCTTGGCGATCTGCTCCAGCTTTGCGCTGAAATCCTGCGCGTTCGACAGGCCTGCGGCTTCGGTTGCCCTGGCCGACAGCGCCTGGGCGGCAAACAGCGGGCGCTTGCGCTCGTAATCGTTGTCGTCCTTCAGGTATTTCTTGCGCAGTGCAAGCCAGCGCTGGTGCGTTTCCAGGGGAAGCAGGTCGCCCAGCGTCTTGCCGTCCGGGTTGTCCTCCATGCCGATCATGAACGGCAACAGGGTCAGGCTGCGCAGGAAGCCCACGCCCAGGTGGGCCTTCGGCGCGGCGATCAGTTCCTGCGACTGCGCGATGATCGATTCCACCTGCTGCGAACGCCATTCCATGTTCTTCGGCAGCGGGCCATAGGTGCCGAATACCCACAGCACGTGATCGTCTTTCGAAACCTTCCACAGGCCGGGGCCGGGCTTCTGGCCAACGACGAGGATCTGCTCCGGCGCCGCTTCCGGCGCGGCGGCCGTGTCGGCCGCAGCGGTGCCCGGCTGCGGCGAATCAGTTTGCGCCCAGGCGGTCGCGCCCAGCAGGGAAAGGCACAGCACAGGGATAAAAGAACGAAACGGTGGACGGCGCATCGACAACTCCTAGTTTTTTTGGTGACCGGGCGCTTTCGTCGCGGTGCGAAAGCCGGCTCATCGTATTGCAATTTCGTAAAGGAATCCAGCATTGCATTACGTGTCAAAATACCGCCAGACCACAGGAGACCGAATGACGCGCGACATCCGTTTTGCAACCCTCTCCCGCCTTGCCGCGGCCCTGCTGGTAGCCGTTGCCGCCGGCGCCGCTGCGCAGGAGTACGAGGCCCCCGGCACCGAATACAACATGCCCATCTTCGCACCCGCGCTGAAGGCGAAAATGACCTACCCGATGGCATGGTCGCCGGCAGTGAAAGACCTGGAGGCCTGGCGTGAGCAGGGCCGCGCCAAGGTGTGGGAAGCCACGCTGCAGCAGCCCGACAACACGCCGTTCAAGGCGCAGGTGATCGCCGAGGAAGACCGCGGCAGCTACGTGGCGCGCCAGGTCGTGTTCAACCTCACCGGCATGAGCCGGGTGCGCGCGCTGCTGCTGGTGCCCAAGTCCGCCGGCAGGCATCCGGCAACGCTGATGCTGCACGATCACGGCGGCAAGTTCGACATCGGCAAGGAAAAGATGATCGAACCGTTCGGCGCGGCCGATGCGGTCAAACACGCTTCGGCAAAGGCCTGGGCCGACAAGCATTTTTCCGGCCGCTGGCCCGGCGATGCGCTGGCCGCACGCGGCTACGTGGTGCTGTGCGCCGATGCCGTGGGCTGGGGCGACCGCGGTCCGCTGACCGGCGAGCAGCAGCAGGCACTGGCATCGAACTTCTTCAACCTGGGCAGCTCGATGGCCGGCAACATGGCGCTCGAGGATGCGCGAGCGGCCGATTTCCTGGCATCGCTGCCGGAGGTCGACACGAAGCGCGTGGCGGCGCTGGGCTTTTCGATGGGCGCGTTCCGCGCCTGGCAGGTGGGCGCGCTATCGGACAGGATCACGGCCGTCATCGCATCGAACTGGATGGCCACCACGGACGGCCTGATGGTCCCCGGCAGCAACCAGCTGCGCGGCTCGTCGTCGTACCAGATGATGCACCCCGGGCTGCTGCGCTATCTCGATCACCCGGACGTGGCCAGCCTGGCCGCACCGAAGCCCACGCTGTTCTTCAGCGGCGAAACGGACAAGCTGTTCCCCGTGGCATCGGTGCGCACGGCATACGCGAAGATGGCGCGGGTGTGGCAGGCCTATGGCGCAGCGGACAAGTTCGAAGCCATCGTGCGGCCGGGCGGCCACGAGTTCCCGCGCGAGGCGCAGGATTACGCGTACGACTGGCTCGACCGGCAGTTCGGCAACTCCCGATAGGCACGCATCAGCCAATCGCCCCGGCACCCTGCGTGCCGGGAGACAGCCTAGTCATCCGACCACAGTTTTCCCGCCGTTGCCCAGTGCTCGCGCTTGATTTCGTGGATCAGGATGTCCACCGATTCCGGCGTGGCGCCCAGGGTCCTGACGGTGGCTTCGGTGATGGCCTGGACGAAGGCGCGCTTTTGTTCCGGGGTACGGCCTTCGAACAGTTGAACGTTAATGGTCGGCATGGTCATTTTTCTCGGTAAGGGATCAGGTACGGTAGCGGGGGCTGGCGGCATCCAGGCGGCGCAGCAGCGAAGGCCATTCGGTCCCGCCTTCGGGCGAACCGTCGCCCACCAGCTGCGCATGGGCCTTCAGGCACATGGCCGGCTGCGGCTGGTGCAGCGGCACCCCGGCCGCCTGCGCGCGCAACTGCACGTCGCAGGCGCGGTCCAGCGTTTCCATCAGCACGAACGCTTCCGCAACGGTGCGGCCCACGGTCAGGCTGCCGTGGTTACGCAGCAGCATGGCATGGCTGGCGCCCAGGTTGCGCACCAGGCGCTCCTGCTCGCCCTCCTCCATGGCGATGCCTTCGTAGTCGTGATAAGCCAGTTCGCCATAAAAGCGCAGCGCATATGGCGACAGCGGCTGCAGGCCGGCTTCCTGCATGCCGACGGCGATACCGGCAGGGTTATGCAGATGCATCACGCAGGCGGCATCGGGACGCGCCCGGTGCACGGCCGCATGCAGGCGGAAACCGGAGCGGTTCACGGTGTATTGCGGCGGGCCGACGGGGTTGCCGTCGCCGTCCACCTTGACCAGGTTCGACGCCCTGACTTCATCGAAGCACATGCCGAACGGGTTGATCAGGTAATGGCCCGGTTCGCCGGGTACGGCGGCCGATATGTGCGTGTAGATGCCATCGGCCCAGCCTTGCAGCGCGCACAGCTGGTAGCACGCCGCCAGGTCGACGCGGGTTTGCCATTCGGCCGGGGAAGTGATGCCAGTGCGGGCAAGCGCCGCATGGCCGGGTGTCGATAGTCTTTCCATGGCGCCAGCGTAGCAGGCCGCGTGCGCGTTGTCATATACCTGGCGGCACGTCAGACGATACCGCCCGACATGCTCCTCATCCTCAACGCAGCAGCTGCAGGATCTGGTTCGGCCTCGTGTTCGCTTGCGCCAGCATGGCATAGCCTACCTGCTGCAGGATCAGGCCGCGCGCCAGCGCCGCGGTTTCGGCCGCGTAGTCGGTATCCATGATGCGCGAGCGGGCCGCGGCCAGGTTCTCGGACGCCATCATCGTATTGCCGTAGGCGTAACCGAGGCGGTTCTGCATGGCGCCCAGGCTGGCACGCTGCATGTTGAGGAAGTCGAGCTTCTTGTCGAGATATGTCAGCGCGGCAGTGGCGCCGGCATGACTGCTCATGTCGATGTCGGCATCTTCCCGGGTGACCATGGCGCCGATGGCGAGATCGATGGTATCGCCGGCCCGGTCGCTGGCCTGGATGGCGCCGGCGAACGAGCCGTCGAGCAATGCCGTGCCATTGAAGCGGGTTTCGGCGACGATGCGCCGGTTTTCCGTGATCAGTGCATTGGCCTCGAGCTGGATCGCCTGGCGGTCGTTGGCGTTGTTGGTGTCGTTGGCGGCCTGCACCGCCAGTTCGCGGATGCGCTGGTAATTGTTGCCAAGTTCGCCGATGGCCCCCTCGGCTGTCTGCGCCAGCGAGATGCCGTCGTTGAGGTTGCGGCCGGCCTGGCCGAGGCCGCGCAACTGCGCGGTCATGCGCTGCGCGATCGCCAGCCCGGCAGGGTCGTCCTTCGCCGAATTGATGCGCAAGCCGCTGGACAGGCGCTGTATCGACCTCGCCACGTCCGCGCCCGAGCGTGCCAGTGCCCGCTGCACGAACAGCGAGTCCGTGTTGGTATTCAGAATCATTGCCATGCCGGCACCCTTACTTTCGAGGAAACAAAGATTTCCCCTACTCATCAATTACGGCATGAAAATGCAAAACTTCATCACCAATTGTCACACGGCACTAAATTAGTGACGGATGCGTTACTGCTGGATCGTTATTGCCGGGCTCGTGTCACATGGTGCCAGGCACCAGTGACACGAACACAGCGGTGGATGCGGGGTGACAATATGCAGGATCGACGGGTTATTGCGGTTCCACCACAAGCGGCACGCGATTGCG
>DASVVD010000482.1:0-2578 GCA_036386715.1 Pseudoduganella sp. | reverse complement strand
GTACGCGGCCTACAACAGCCCCCATTCGCCGTTCACGGCGCCCGATTTCGGCCCCTATGCCGACCGGGCCGACTGGGCCGACGACGAAAAGACCTACGCGGCGATGATCCATTACCTCGATCTCGGCATCGGCCAGCTGCTCGACAAGCTGGCCAGCGCGGGGCTGGACAAGGACACCGTGGTCTTCTTCGCCTCCGACAACGGGCCGCGCTCGGAACCGACCATGCAGCAGACCCGGGTGAGCGATTTCTTCGATTCCAACGGCGGGCTCACCGGTTACAAGCGCGACATGTACGAAGGCGGCATCCGCGATCCGTGGATCGTGCGCTGGCCGGGCAGGATCCAGGCAGGCGCCGTCAGCGAGGTGCCGGTGTATTTTCCGGACTTCCTGCCCACCGCGCTCGACCTGGCGGGGGCGGCGCCGGAAAAATCCGATGGCGTAAGCCTGCGCCCATTCCTGGTCGATCCGCAGCGCAAGGCCGCCGAGCGCCTGCTGTACTGGGAGTTCTACGATCCGGAATTCCGCCAGGCGGCGCGCTGGGGCAAGTGGAAGGCGGTGCGCCTGAAACGCGATGGTCCGCTGGAGCTGTACGACCTGTCGCGCGATCCGAAGGAAAGCCGGAACGTGGCGGCGGACCACCCGGACATCACCGCCCGGATCGCCGAGGGCATGGCGCGCGAACACGTCGCCTCGGCCGAGTATCCCGACCCGGCACCCGCCGCCGTCAAGGACAAGGGTTAACTAGGCAGGCCTGGCGCAGCGGAAGCCGATATTCGAGGCGGCGCTGTCGGGCGTGTTGCCCGTCCGGGCGGCCGGCCGGTAGCGGTTGCAGTACGAGGCATGACACAGGAAGGAGCCGCCCTTCATCACGCGCGCGGTGCCGTGCGACGGGCCCTGGGGGTCGCAGCCATGATCGCGGCCCGGCGCACCGGCAAAGCCGGTTCCCCAGAAATCGGCGCACCACTCCCAGGTGTTGCCGGTCACCGAATACAGGCCGTGGCCGTTCGGCGGAAAGGCGTCGACCGGGCTGGTGGCGGCGTAGCCGTCGGCTGCCGTGTTCAGGCCGGGAAACTCGCCCTGCCACACATTGCACAGGTGGCGGCCGTCCGGCGTCAGTTCGTCGCCCCACGGGTACAGTTTCTGTTCGAGCCCGCCGCGCGCGGCATATTCCCATTGCGCCTCGGTAGGCAGCAGCGCCCCGCTCCATGCGCAATAGGCCATGGCGTCGTTCCATGAAACGTGCACCACCGGATGCGTGAGCCGGGCATCGATGGTGGAACCGGGCCCCTCCGGCGCTTGCCATGACGCGCCCGCCACCAGGCACCACCAGGGCGCCGCCGCCAGCGTGTCTTCCACCAGTTCGTCGTAGCGCCCGTCGGGAATCTGGCCCTGGAACACGAACGAAGTGCCGTAGCGCTCCGACTCGGTGACATACCCCGTGGCGTGCACGAACGCGGCGAAGTCGGCATTCGTCACCGGGAAGGTATCGATCGAATACGCCGACAGCGATACCGGCCGCACCGGCCCTTCGTCATCGCCCTGGTTGGCGCGCGCATAGTCGGTTCCCATCAGGAAGGTTGCGGCGGGCAGCACGATCGCGGCGCGCTCCCCCGGCGCGCCTGCCTGCGCAGGAACCGCAGACGGTGCGGGCGCCGGCAACGCAGCGGTGCCCACACGCGACGCGGCGCAGCAGGGTCTGGTACCGGCGGCCAGGTCCGGCTGCGGCGTGGTGGTCTTGGCTGGCGTGTTCATGCGCGACGGGTGAGAGGACAAAACCAGAGTATAAGGCCGGGGCCGGTGCGCTGCACGGCGGGCCATGCCGGTAACACCGCCGGCATGCCTCTTGCGGCGCCGCCGTTCGCCGGCACATGGTATCGTGCCGGCATCCCCACCACCGCCCGGCATCAGACGATGAGACCTCGTGCTCCCATTTCCTTCAAGAGCATGGCCGTGAAGCCGCGGCTGTGGACCGCCATGGCAACGCTGGCGATGCTGGCAATGACGGCACCCGCCGCCGCGCAGCAGGCACCGGTGGCCGCGCCCGACCTGCCCCTGTGGGAACTCGGCCTGTTCGGTGGCGCGGCCTCCACCCCCGCCTACCCGGGAGCCGACGACCGCTCCACGCGCGCCCTCGTGCTGCCGCTGGTGATCTACCGCGGCAGGATCGTGCGCGCCGACCGTTCCGGCGTGAATGCACGCCTGTTCGATGGCAAGCGCGTGGAGCTCGATCTCGGCTTTGCCGTGTCGCTGCCCGCCCGCTCCGACGACGTGGCCGCGCGGCAGGGCATGCCCGACCTGCACTCGCTGCTCGAATTCGGCCCGCGCCTGAAGGTGCTGCTGGCCGAACCTGCTGCCAACAGCCGCATCCGGCTGGAGCTGCCGCTGCGCCTGCCGCTGGAGCTGGGCAACGGGTTCCGGCGCCAGGGCCTGGTGGTCGAGCCGCGCGTTGTCTTCGAGACCGGCGACGGCACCGGCAAATGGCAGGCCGATGCCAGCTTCGGCGCGGTGGTCGGCAATGCGCGGCTGAACGGGTATTTCTACGAGGTGGCGCCGCAGTACGCGACCGCCGCACGCCCT
>DASVVD010000481.1:0-4840 GCA_036386715.1 Pseudoduganella sp. | reverse complement strand
CTGCGGATTTCGCTCGACTGATCGTGCCTGGCCGGGCACGTTCGCCGGTCGCATGCGATCGGCCATGCCCGGCCGGGTGCGTTGCAAATACCGCCCTGAAATCCCTCGCCAGATCCAGCTCTGAGAGCATGGGTATCGATACAATATTGATGAGGTCATAACCGGCTGCTATGCTGAAGGATCCCTTTGGTACCGGAGCCGGTCATGCATGAAGCTGTCAGCGTCCCCCATATCGTTCCGCTGAGCGATATCCTTCCCGACGAACCCCTGCTGATGATGGGTGCCGGCCCCGTGCCGATCCCGCAAAGCGTGGCAATGGCCAACTCGATCGTCATCAACCACCTCGGCGAGACGATGAACCGGGTCATCGCCCAGGTCAAGGACATGGGCCGCTACGTGTTCCAGACCAACTCGCGCTACGTGCTCGGCGTTGGCGGTCCGGGTTCGGCGGCCATGGAAATGGCGATCGCCAACCTGGTCCATCCCGGCGACAGGGTGCTGTGCATCTGCAACGGCTACTTCAGCCGCCGCATGGCCGAGATGGTCAGCCGCGTGCGCGGCGAGGCGGTCATTTTCGAGACCGGCACCAACGAAGGGGCCAGCATCGAAGCCGTGGAACGGGCACTGCGCAGCCAGCGCTACGACGCGGTCACGCTGGTGCAGGGCGAAACGTCGAACACGGTCTGCAACGGCAACCTTGCCGCGATTGCGCAACTGGCCCGCGAACACGGCGCGCTGGTCATCGTGGACGCGGTCTGCACGCTCAGCACGATGCCGCTGGAAATGGACAACTGGCAGATCGATGCCGTGATCACGGGCGGGCAGAAAGGCCTGTCGTCGATCCCCGGCGTGTCGCTGCTGGCGTTTTCCGAGCGCGCCTGGGCGAAAAAGATCGCCACGCGCAGCGACCTGCCGTTCCACTGGGTGCTCGATGCCAATCTGGCCGACAAGTTCTGGAACCAGAAGGCGTATCACTACACCGCGCCGGTGTCCGGCATTCTCGCCCTGCACGAGGCGCTGCGCCTGGTCTGCGGCGAAACGCTGCCGAAGCGTTTCGAGCGCCACCTGCAGTGCTCCGAGGCGCTGCAGGCCGGCATCGAGGGCATGGGGCTGCGGTTGCTGGTGGCCAGGGAGCACCGGCTCAATTCGGTCGTCGGCATCGTGGCGCCGGACGGCGTGGTGGCTGCCGAAGTGCTGGCGCACATGTCGCGCGTGCACCGGGTGGAGATTTCCGGCGCGTTCGGCCTGAACATCGTGCGCATCGGCCAGATGGGCGAGCAAAGCCGCGCCCACAACCTGTTCCGCACGCTGCACGCGCTCGGTTCGAGCATGAAAACCGCGGGCGCCGCGCTCGACCTGCCGGCCGGCATGGCGGAACTGGAGCGCTCGCTGTCGCACTGAAGCCGCCCATGGCGGCTTTGACCTGCCCGCCGCATTAAGCCGTATCATTGGCCCATCGATATCAGCGAGGCGATGGGAAGCAATGTCACTGTACAAGTTCGCGGCAGCCAGCCTGCTGTTCACCCTTTTGCCGCTGGCGCAGGCGGCCGGGCCGGTCGTGGTCACCGATCACGTGCGCAGCGAGCTGCTCGTCCATGCGCCCGACGGCATCGGTCCCGGCAAGACATTGTGGCTGGGCCTGGCGATCGATCACCAGCCGCACTGGCACACCTACTGGAAAAATCCCGGCGATTCCGGCCTGGCCACCACGCTGGCCTGGAAGCTGCCGGCCGGTTTCATCGCCGGCGAAATCGCCTGGCCGACACCGAAGAAACTGCCGCTCGGCCCGCTGACCAACTACGGCTATGAAAACAAGGTGCTGCTGCCGGTGCCGGTGCAGGTGCCGGCCTGGTTCGCGGAGAAGGAACTGAAGATCGGCCTGCATGCCGAATGGCTGGTATGCAAGGAAATCTGCCTGCCCGAAGCGGGCGACTTCGATATTGCGGTGCCTGCCAAGGCGCCGGTGTCCGCCCATGGCGCATTGTTCAGCGCCACCCGCGCCGCCGCGCCGGTGGCACTGGAAGGCGCCAGCGCCACCGCGCAGGTCGACGGACAAACCATCGCCGTGGAGGTGCGCGGCCTGCCCGCCCCGCCGCAGGGCGAAGTGCAGTATTTTGCCGAGGACCTCGGCGTCATCAATTACGCCGCAAAGGTGGACCAGCAGTGGGTGGATGGCACGCTGCGCCTGCGCGTGCCACTGTCACCGCAGCGCAGCGAGAGCCCGACGGTGCTGAAGGCGGTGCTGGTGGCACCGGGGCAGCCGGCCGGATGGACGCTGTCGATCCCCGTCGAGGGGCCGTGGCCGGCCATCGGTGCCGCGAGCCCGGCAGCGGCAACGGCGGCGCCCGTGCCGCCTGTGCCGGCATCTGCGGCACCCGCCGCACCCGGCGCGGACACGTCCTTCCTGCTGAGTCTCCTGTTCGCCTTCGTCGGCGGCGCGCTGCTGAACCTGATGCCGTGCGTGTTTCCCGTGCTGTCGCTGAAGATCTTCAGCCTGGTGCAGCACCGGGAGGCGCGCAGCAAGGCCATCGCCGGCGGCGTGGCCTACACGGCAGGTGTCGTGCTGTCGTTCGTCGCGCTGGCGGGATTGCTGCTGGCGCTGCGCAGCGGCGGCGCAGAACTGGGATGGGGGTTCCAGCTGCAGTCGCCGCTGGTGGTCACGGCGCTGGCGGCATTGTTTACGCTGATCGGCCTGAACCTGGCCGGCGTGTTCGAATTCGGCGGCGTGCTGCCCGGCGCGCTGGCCGGCTACCGCGCGAAGAACCCGCTCGTCGACGATGCGCTCAGCGGCGCGCTGGCCGTTGCCGTGGCGTCGCCCTGCACCGCCCCATTCATGGGCGCCGCGCTGGGCGTGGCGCTGACGGAACCGGCACCGCAGGCGCTGGCGATCTTCGCCGTGCTCGGCTTCGGCATGGCCGCCCCGTACCTGCTCGTGGCACTGGTGCCGGCGCTGGGCCGGCTGTTGCCGCGCCCCGGCGCATGGATGGTGCGCTTCAAGGTGCTGATGGCGTTCCCGATGTTCGCCACCGTGGTGTGGCTGCTGTGGGTGCTGGGGCAGCAGACCGGCATCGACGCCATGGCCGGCGTGGCCGGCGTGCTCGTCGCGCTGGCGTTCGCCTGCTGGGCGATCGGCACGCCTGCCCGCTCGCGCGGCACGCGCATCGCGTTCGCGGCAGCGGGGCTGGTGGTGCTGGCCGGCGCGGTGCACCTGGTGTGGCCGCTGCTGAAAGCGGAACCGGCCGGGCCGGCGCAGGCATCATCAGCGTCCGGAGCGCAGTCCGGGCACTGGGCGCCCTGGTCGGCCGAAGCGGTCAGCCAGGCGCGCGCCGCCGGCAAGCCGGTGTTCATCGACTTCACCGCTGCATGGTGCATCACCTGCCAGTTCAACAAGCGCACCGTGCTGAGCGACGCGCAACTGCTGAAGGACTTCGGCGCGAAGGATGTCGTGCTGCTGCGTGCCGACTGGACGCGCCGCGATCCCGCCATTACCCGGCAACTGGCGCAGCTGGGGCGCAGCGGCGTGCCCGTGTATGTTTTGCTGGGAGCGAACGACAGCCGGCCGCCGCAGGTGCTGTCGGAGGTGCTGACCGTGGCGCAGGTGCGGACGGCGCTGGGCAATATCTGACCTGCACGATGCTGTATTCAAGCGATGCACTCAACCTGAACGAGGAAATCCGATGAAGACGATGACGACGGCAGCATTCCTGGTCGCCGGCCTGCTGGCCGGTGGCGTGGCCGCGGCGCAGGCCACCGTGGGCCAGGCCGCCCCGGCCTTCTCCGGCGTGGACACGGCCGGCAAGCCGGTCTCGCTGGACCGCTACAAGGGCAAGTACGTGGTGCTGGAATGGGTCAATCCCGATTGCCCGTTCGTGAAGAAGCACTATGATAGCGGCAACATGCCGGCCACGCAGAAGCACGCCGCGGCGAAGGACGTGGTGTGGCTGTCCGTCAGCACCAGCGGCAACGCGACGACGGATCCGAAAGTGGCCAGCGCGCTGAACAACTGGGCGAAGGAAAAGCACGCCACACCGACCGCGACCGTGCTCGACGACGGCAAGATCGGCCATGCCTACGGCGCCAGGACCACGCCGCACCTCTACCTGATCGACCCGGCCGGCAAGATCGTCTACGCCGGCGCGATCGACAGCAAGCCCAGCGCCAATCCTGCCGACATCCCCGGCGCCACCAACTACGTGATCCAGGCCATCGACGAGGCCCGTGCCGGCAAGGCCGTCAGCAAGCCGGTCACGCAGCCTTACGGCTGCTCCGTCAAATACGCCAGCTGACATTTCATGGTTGAGCCCGTGTCATGGGGTCAGGCACCATGACACGGGCACAGCATTGCGCCGGTGCCGAAAACTGGCATCCCATCCCAAGCTCGTGCATAATACCGAGCTTGTCCTATATCTTATATAAGACTTGATCGAAGGCAAGGCCTGCCCGGCCACCCGTGCCCCGAAGTGCAACTGGACAGCAGTCATCCGGACCCCTGCCCCCGTGCGAGTGGGTTATGATTTGATGCTGTCCATAGCGCCGCCGGAAGGTCACGGTGATGGAGGATGTTGCGTTGACACGAGACCGGCAGGCGATTTTACAGTATCAGGAACCCCACGAATTCCGAGGAATAAGCGCATGAGCAATGATCCGACCATTATCTACACGTTGACCGACGAGGCGCCACTGCTGGCGACCCACGCATTCCTGCCGGTCGTCAGGACCTTCACCAAGCCCGCCGGCATCCGCGTCGACGAGGCCGATATTTCGGTTGCCGCGCGTATCCTCGCGAACTTCCCGGAATTCCGGACCGAAGAGCAGCGCGTGCCCGACGTGCTGAGCGAGC
>DASVVD010000480.1:0-7059 GCA_036386715.1 Pseudoduganella sp. | reverse complement strand
AGCACCTTGAACAGGTGCCTGTCGGCATGTCCATCCGCGCCGTGATTGCCCAGTGTCTCGCCCCACTTCAGCGCCAGCGACAGCAGCAGCTCCAGGCCGGTGGCTCCCGGCGACGCCTCGGCGAAGGGCAGCAGCTTCTCGTCGTCGTCGACCGGCGTGTGATCGGAGCAGATCGCATCGATCGTGCCGTCCGCCAGCGCCGCGCGGATCGCGTCGCGGTCGCGCTGGGTGCGGAACGGCGGCGTCACGCGCGCGTTCGGATCGAAGAAGTTGATGTCCGCATCGGTCAGGTGCACGTGGTGCGCGCCGACATCGCAGGTCACCGGAAGGCCTTCGGCCTTGGCGGCACGCACCAGTTCCAGGCCGGCCGCCGAGGACAGCCGGCACAGGTGCACCCTGGCGCCGGTCGAGCGCACCAGCTCGAAGATCGTGTGCAGCGCGATGGTTTCCGCCATCACCGGCACGCCGGACAGGCCCAGGCGCGAGGCCAGCGGCCCGCTATGCGCCACGCCGCCCTTGCCGATATACGCATCCTGCGGGCGCAGCCACACGGTGTAGCCGAAGGTGTTCGCGTATTGCAGCGCGCGCAGCAGCACGTTGGTATCGGTGACCGGCATCTCGGCCTGGGCGAAGCCGATGCAGCCCGCTTCGGTCAGTTCCGCCATTTCGGTCAGCGCCGCGCCTTTCAGGCCCATCGTCAGCGCGCCCAGCGGATGCACGTGCGCGCCGTTGCGGCCGCGTGCGCGGTGCTTCAGCATTTCCACCAGGCCCGGCTCGTCGAGCACCGGATCGGTGTCCGGCGGGCAGACCAGGCTCGTTACGCCGCCCTGCAAGGCCGCCTGCATTTCCGATTCCAGCGTGGCCTTGTATTCGTAGCCCGGCTCGCGCAGGCGCGCCGCCAGGTCCACCAGGCCGGGGGCCACCACCAGGCCGGTGGCGTCGATCGTGCGCGCCGCCATGAAACCGTGCGGTGCCGTGCCCAGCGCGGCGACCTTGCCATCGACGATGTACAGGTCCTGCACCGCGTCGACACCGTTGGCCGGGTCGATCACGCGGCCGTTCTTGATATGAAGATTGCTCATCCTGATACTTATCCCTGGGTTCCTGCGACAATGCTCATCACGGCCATCCGCACCGCGATCCCGAACGTGACCTGCGGCAGGATCACCGCCTGCGGGCCGTCAGCCACCGCCGAATCGATTTCCACGCCGCGGTTCATCGGCCCCGGGTGCATCACGATCGCATCCGGCCGGGCCAGCGCCAGGCGCTCCGGCGTCAGGCCGTAGCTCTTGAAGTATTCCTGCGCCGAAGGCAGCAGCGCGCCGCTCATGCGCTCGTTCTGCAGGCGCAGCATGATGATCACATCCACGTCCTTCAGGCCTTCGTCCATGTTCGTGAAGGTGCGCACGCCCAGTTGCTCCAGGCCGCCCGGCAGCAGCGTGTGCGGGCCGATCGCGCGGATCTCCGGCACGCCCAGCGTGGTCAGCGCGTGGATATCCGAACGCGCCACGCGGCTGTGCAGGATGTCGCCGACGATCGCCACGCGCAGGTTGGTGAAATCCTTCTTGTAGTGCCGGATGGTGTACATGTCCAGCAGGCCCTGCGTGGGATGGGCATGGCGGCCGTCGCCCGCGTTCACCACGTGCACGTGGCTTTGCTTCGTGTCCAGCAGGTGCTTGGCGATCAGGTACGGCGCGCCCGACTGTGCATGGCGCACCACGAACATGTCCGCGTGCATGGCGGCCAGGTTGTCGATCGTGTCCAGCAGCGATTCGCCCTTGCTGGCCGACGATGCCGAGATGTTCAGGTTGATCACGTCCGCCGACAGGCGTTTCGACGCGATCTCGAACGTGGTGCGGGTGCGCGTGGAGTTCTCGAAGAACAGGTTGAACACGCTCTTGCCGCGCAGCAACGGCGCCTTCTTCACCTCGCGGTCGGACACACTGACGAACGAGCTCGCGGTGTCGAGGATCTGGTTGATGATGGCCTTCGGCAGGCCTTCGGTGGACAGCAGGTGCTGCAGTTCGCCGTGTTTGTTCAGTTGCGGGTTAAGCATTTTCTTCACGCATTTTCTTGTTCGATGGTCAGGTTGAATCGTCGGTCCGCTTCCTGCTGGAGCCGCAGCGCCTGGCCCGGCGCAACGCGGGTATGCGCCGCCACGAAATCGGCTGCCACCGGCAACTGGCGGCCGCCCCGGTCCACCAGTGCGGCGAGCAGGATGCGCGCCGGGCGGCCATAGTCGAACAGCTCGTTGATCGCCGCGCGCGTGGTGCGGCCGGTGTACAGCACATCGTCCACCAGCAGGATCGTGGCACCGGCCACCTCGAAGCCGATACTGGTCGGCTTCACTTCGGCCGGCAGGCCCTTCTTCGCGTAATCGTCGCGGTAGAACGAAACATCGAGCACGCCGCAGCGGTCCTGCATGCCGAGATCGGCGGCGAGGCGCTCGGCGATCCAGGCGCCGCCGGAATGGATGCCGACGATCGCCGGCTCGTGCGCGCCGGCCAGGCCGGCTTTCACCTGGTCCAGCAGCGCGGCATACAGCGCCTCGGCATCCAGCTGAGTTGGTTCAATGTGGGACATGGTCAATTGATATGTTGGTCGAAATACTGTTGCAGGATGACGGCGGCGGCGCGATCGTCGATCACCTCGCCGCGTTTGGCGGACAGCACCGCCGAGGAATAGCGTTCGTCGACCAGCTCGACGGGAATGCCGAAGCGGCCGTGCAGCTGGTTGGCGAAGCGGCGGCAGCGCGCCGTCATCTCGTGTTCGGCGCCGTCCGGATGCAGCGGCAGCCCGACGATGAGCTTGGCCGGGCCCCAGGTGTCGATCAGCGCCTTGATTTGCGTAAAGCGGGCGGCGTTGTCGATGGCCTTGATGACGGCCAGCGGGCTGGCCTGGCCGATCATCGTGTTGCCCATCGCTACACCGATACGTTTGGTGCCGAAGTCGAAGCCGAATAACGTTTGCAACGCCTGTTCCTGCGCATCAGCCACTTAGGCATGCCCCACTTCGGAAGTGAGCATCAAGGGATCAATGCCCAGCAGTTTCATCGCCGCCACGTAGCGCTCCTCGATCGGCACCTCGAACAGCACGGCCGGATCGGCATTGACCGTCAGCCAGCCGTTGCGGCTGATCTCGTCCTCGATCTGTCCCGGGCTCCACCCCGAGTAGCCGATCGATACCAGCATGCGCTGCGGGCCTTCGCCCTTGGCGACGGCTTCCAGCACGTCGATCGACGTGGTGAAGGCGACGTCGTCCGTCACCGTCAGCGACGACGAGTAACGCGCGCCGGGCGTGTGCAACACGAAGCCGCGGTCGTCCTGCACCGGGCCGCCGAACATGATGGGCTTCGATGTCATCGTGGCGCCGCCGGCCGTTACTTCCAGGTCGATGCGCTCGAACAGCACTTCCATCGTCATGTCGGTCGGCTTGTTGATGACCACGCCGAGCACGCCGTTCTCGTTGTGCTCGCACACATAGACGACGGTGCCGCCAAACACCGGATCCTGCATCGACGGCATGGCAATCAGGAAATGGTTGGCCAGATTGAGCGCTGGCGCCGCGGACGACTCCCTGGCCTCAATCTTGTGCAGCGGTAATCCGCTGTCCTGTAACAGCCCGGGCACAGGTAGCGGTTTGCTCACTTTGCTCTTTGTCATAAGCTGCTCTCTTTGCTGGACTGTTGTCACTGTAGTTGATCATTGACGCGCGGAAACTCACCCGCACATCGACAGTTTACTATGAATTGCCGGAACCGCCCCCCAAACCACGATGGCGCTCGGCAAACTGATTGTAAGCAATAATCCGACCTCCGACTTGAGCCTGAGCATGCCACAAAGCAATTCCAACCCCGCCGGTACCCTTCTCTGGTTCCGCCGCGACCTGCGCGCCTTCGATCACGCCGCCCTGCACCACGCGCTGCTGGCCGGCGCGCCGGTCTTCTGCGCCTTCATCTTCGACCGCCCGATCCTCGACGGGTTGCCGCGCACTGACCGCCGAGTGGCTTTCATCCACGCCTCGCTGACGGAACTGGCGGCCGAGCTGGAGGCGCTCGGCGGGCACCTGCTGGTCCGTCATGGCGACGCCCGGGTCGAGATCCCGGCCCTGGCGGCCGAGCTGGGTGTCGCCATGGTGGTCGCCAACGAAGATTACGACCCGGCCGCCATCACCCGCGACACCACGGTGGCCGAGTCGCTGGCCGCGGCCGGCCGGTCGTTGCAGCTGTTCAAGGACCAGGTGATCTTCGCCAGGAGCGAAGTGCTGTCGCAGGCCGGCAAGCCGCTCGGCGTGTTTACACCCTACAAGAATGCGTGGAAGAAGCGGCTGGAAGCCCAGCCGGATGCGCTGGCACCCTGGCCGGTCGAGCCCCATGCCGCGGCATTCGCGCCCGGCCGCTCGCAGCTGCTTTCGCTGCGGGACATCGGCTTCGAGGAAGCCGACCTGGCCGGCGTCGGCATCACGCCGGGCATGCGTGGCGGCGCGGCGCTGTTCGAAGCTTTCCAGCCGCAGCTGGCCGGCTACGACAGCGGGCGCGACTACCCGGCACGCGACGGCACCTCGCACCTGTCACTGCACCTGCGTTTCGGCACGGTGTCGATCCGGCACCTGGTGCGCACGGTGCTGCAGCTGTCGGCCCGCGGCCAGGCGGGCGAAGGCGGCGCCACCTGGCTGTCCGAACTCGTGTGGCGTGACTTCTACCAGATGATCCTGTTCCACAATCCGCACGTGGTGCATGCATCGTTCAAGCCCCTGTACGACAAGGTGGACTGGGAAACCGGCGTCGATGCCGAGGCACTGTTCTCGGCCTGGTGCGAGGGCCGCACCGGCTACCCGCTGGTGGACGCCGCGATGGCGCAGCTCAACACCACCGGCTTCATGCACAACCGGCTGCGCATGGTGACCGCCAGCTTCCTGTGCAAGGACCTGGGCATCGACTGGCGGCGCGGCGAAGCGTATTTCGCCTTGAAACTGAACGATTACGAACTGGCGTCGAACAACGGCGGCTGGCAATGGGCCGCCTCGAGCGGCTGCGATGCACAGCCGTTTTTCCGGATCTTCAATCCGGTCACGCAATCCGAGCGCTTCGACCGGGATGGCGAATTCATCCGCTTTTACCTGCCGCAGCTGCGCGAGCTGTCACCGAAGCAAATTCACGCGCCGTGGCTACACGGCGGCGTGGCCGGCTATCCGGCGCCCATCGTCGACCATGCCGAGGCGCGGCAGCGCACGCTGGAACGCTTCGAGGTGGTCAAGGTTCGCAACTGAAACAATAAAAACCAGGGACGGCCGGGGCTCCGGACCGCCCTGTTTTTCAGGAAATTTCCTAGAAACCAGGGTCCGTCCCTATTTATTCGTTCCTATTTATTGTCGTGGACTGCCAGGCTGTCAGCGGCTTCCTGCCGCGGGGATGGTCTGGGCGAACTGCGATATCCCGTCGAGGTTGAACAGCTCGACCGTCATCGCTTTTGTCTTGGGGTCGATATTGACCTCGCCGAAGAACTGGTAACCGGCGAACGGCGAGGAGGCCTGGATCAGGGGGGCTTTCGAGAACACCGCCGTCGGGCCGAAGGTCTTGTCCAGCGTGCCGGGGCCGAAGCTGCCGGCGTTCATCGGGCCGGCCACGAATTCCCAGAACGGGGCGAAGTCGGTGAACACCGCCTTGGCGGGGTCGTAATAGTGGGCGGCGCAGTAGTGCACGTCGGTGGTGATCCAGACCACGTTGGGGACCGCCTTGATACTGGCGAGCAGGCGGGCCATTTCAAGTTCGCGGCCGAGCGGAGCGCCGTCGTTGCCGTTGGCCAGCGCTTCCCACAGGGCGGCGCCCTGGGCGTCCTTGCCGTCGCCGACGTTCAGGCCAATGGGCATGTCGGCCGAGATGACCTTCCAGGTCGCGGTCGAGGCCTTCAGCCCGGCAATCAGCCATTCCACCTGCTCGCGGCCCAGGAAGGCCGAACCGGCGTCTTCGGCGGTTTGCAGGTTGGTGCTGTTCGGACCGCGGTAGCTGCGCATGTCCACCACGAACACGTCGAGCAGCGGACCGTGCGAGATGGTGCGGTAGATGCGCTGCGGTTCGCTTTGCTTGTAATAGCGCATCGGCGCATATTCGAGGAAGGCGCGGCGGCCGCGGGCCGTCAGCGTGGCGATGCTTTTCTCGGTATAGCGCGCGTCGGCCGACAGGTCCTTGGCGGTGCTGTAGTTGTTCGTCACTTCGTGGTCGTCCCATTGCCAGACCTGCGGCACCTGGGCGGCAAACCTGCGGAAGTTTTCATCCATCATGTTGTAGGCGTGGCGGCCGCGGTATTCCTTCAGCGTTTCGGCGACCTTGCTGACTTCTTCCGTGACCAGATTGCGCCAGACCTGGCCGTTTTCCGCCGTGACCTGGGCCAGGATCGGGCCGTCGGCATAGATCGTGTCGCCGTTGTGGACGAAAAAGTCCGGGTCGCGCAGGCGCATCGCCTCGTAGATCTTCATGCCGCCGAAGCTGGTGTTGATGCCCCACCCCTGGCCGCACTGGTCGCCGCTCCAGTGGAACCGCACCGGCCGGGTGCCGTCGGCGGGCGGCGTGGTCCGGAACTGGCCGGACAGGGTTTCGCTTTCGATTTTCGGATTGTCGGGATCGACGTAGCGCACGCGCACGAAGACCGTCTGCCCGGCGGGCAAGCCGCTCAGGTCGACCCGGGTGGTGAAATCGGTGGCCTCGCTGGCAAAGGGGCCGGCGATACGGCTGGCGTTGTTGAAACGCTCGCTGGTATCGTATTCGACGATCATCTGCGCATTGCGGTCGCTGCGACTCCAGATGATGGCCCGGTTATCGGTGATGTCGCCGAACTGTATGCCCGACGGCATCCTGGGCCGTTCGTTGTCGCTGACGCCGATTGCCGCCTGGCTGCTGCCGCCGCAGCCTGCCAGCAGCAGGGAGCCGCCCAATGCCGAACTGCCTGCCAGTACGCCGCCCTGGGACAGGAAACGGCGGCGCGAGATAGATGACGTCATGCTTGCTCCGATTATTTATGAGCAGGCAAGTGTAGGTTTTCAATGTGACATGACGATGAAAGC
>DASVVD010000479.1:0-11964 GCA_036386715.1 Pseudoduganella sp. | reverse complement strand
CGCGCGCCAGCCACGGCATCCTGACGGCGCCTCCGGTGTTCAGTACCACCACCGTGTTCGGATTGGCGGCGGCGACCGCTTCGACCAGCGCATCCTGGTCGGCCGGCAGCGCATAGTTGTCGCGGTCCATTTCCTCGCCGGTGACCTGGTTGACGAATACCACGGCCACATCCGACTTCTTCGCCAGCGCCACCGCATCGGGGATCAGCGAAGCGCCCTGCCAGCCCAGCTGGATACGCGGCCCGGTGAACGCGCCGCGCGACGAATAGTCGACCTCGATGCGCACTTTGCGGCCCTTTTCCAGCTGCACCACGCCATGCAGCGGATACGTGAACGGGCCGGAGCCGGGGAAGCCCTCCGCCGTCGAGCGCGCGCCGTCGATGACGGCCTTGCCGTCGACCCTGACCTTGACCGCGCCGCTCACCGACGTGGCCAGCCGCACCATGCCATCCTTGTCCGGGGTGTACTCGGTCACCCACTTCGCCGACCATTTCGCCGGAGTCGACAGCGATGGCTTGCCCTTGACGTCGATATCCTTCACGGTGTCTTCGCCCAGTAGCGTGCCGCTGAAATCCTCGGTGCCGAAATACTGCACGTGCCAGCCCGGCTTGCCGCCCGGTGTCACCAGCGCCGACGGTGGCGCGAAGATGCCGCCATCGCTGGACATCGTCGGCAGCACCACGTCGCCCAGCGAGCCCTGCGCATGCACCACTTTTGCCGCCGTACCGGCCTTCGCCGCGATGGCTTCGAGCGGCGTGACGAACTGCCCCGGATCGACGAACGTCGACCACATCACGCCGGTCACCGCCTCCTTGCCGGCCGGGCCGATCACGGCGATCCGGCCGGCGCGGCGCAGCGGCAGCACGTTGCCTTCGTTCTTCAGCAGCACCGTACCGCTTTCCGCCACCCGCAGCGCCAGCGCCTGGTGTTCTGGCGTGGTGACCACCGCCGCCGGCGTGTCGGTGACCGGCCGATCGAACGTGCCGGTCGAGAAAAGCGCCCATAACGTGCGGCGCGCCGCGTCGTTCAGGCGGGCCAGCGGGATGCGGCCGTCCCTGAACCCTTCCGCCTTGCGCAGGAACGGCTGCAACGACCACGAATCGATGCCGGCGTTGAACTGCCTGACGCCGTCGGCACCGCCCATGAAGTCGGTCGCCAGGTAGCCTTCGAAGCCGTGGCGCTTGATCTGCGAGAGCAGTTCGGCGTTTTCCAGCATGAAGGTGCCGTTCACCTTCGGGTAGGACCCCATCAGCGAGCCGATCCTGGTCTTCTCGATCAGGTAGTGGAACGGCAGGTTGTACACCTCCTGCAAGGCGCGCGGCGCGACCTCCACGTTCATCGTCAGCCGGTCGCGTTCCGTGTGGTAGACCGTGTAGTGCTTGGCCATCGCGATCACGTGCTCGGCCTGCATGCCCGAGGCGACTTCGGAACCCAGCACGGCATTGACCAGCGGGTCCTCGCCGAACGATTCGGTGAGGCGCCCGGACAGCCCGTCGCGCGCCACGTCGACCGTGGGGCCGAGGATCACGTTCCAGCCCTTGCCGCGCGCCTCGACGGCAATCGCCTTGCCGACCTCGCGCGCCAGGGCTGGATCGAACGTGGCGCCCAGCACCAGAGGCACGGGAAATGCCGTCACGCCCTTGTCGCCGCGCAGGCCGGCCGAGGCGTCCACGCGGGTCAGGGCCGGCACGCCCAGCGGCGCCAGCGGCGCATACTCGGCCGGATCGACCGCGCTGACCAGTGCCACTTTCTGCTCGAAGCTCATGGCCTTCAGCAGCTGGTCGGCACGCACCGCCGGCGTTTGCGTGGCATCGCGCCACGGCTGCATCGCGAGTGGCGCGGTGAGTGACGTGGCACCCGGCTCGGTCGCCTGGGCCAGGCCGGCGATGCACAGGCCGAACGGAACGATCATCGCGCCGCGGCGCAGCAGGTTTTTCTTGGTCATGTTGTCTCGCTCTATTGTTGTGATCATGTCATTGCAGCGCCGCACTCGGCAGCCTGCGAATATAAAGCCATCCCAGCGCCGTGGTAAAGCTTACCGCGACCGCCAGTGTGACGAACAGCGTGGACGGGCCGCTTTCGATCAGCAGTGGCGTGCCCAGCGCGGCCACGGCGGCCAGCATGCGGGTAAAGAAGGTGGTGGCGCCCTGCGCCGTGGAGCGCAGCAGCGTGGGGAACAGTTCCTGGCTCCACACCTTCCACATCGATTCGCCGGCAAACGCGCCGCCGATGCCCTGCAGGATCTGCCACGCGGCCAGCGACGCCACGTTCACGCCGAACACGATCGGCGCCAGCTGCCCGGCCACGGCCAGCACGCCGCCCAGCACGAACCAGGTCATGCGCGACGGCAGGTCGACGGTGCGCATGAACAGCACCGCTGCCGTGAACGACACCACCAGCTGCGCCGTGTTCACCAGCCCGGCGGTGGACACCGATGTTCGCGCCACCTCGGTGTACAGCAGCGTACCGAACTGCCCGCCGGTATTGGCTGCCAGGTTGAACACGCCGTAGAACAGCGCCAGCGCGATGAACGGCCCAATGAAGCGGCCGCTGAACAGTTGCCGGATGCCGCCGGCATCGAGCCGCTGCGCGTCGGCATCGGCGCGGGCGCGGGTCCACTCGCCCGATTCGGGCAAGGTCGCCCGCAGCGCCAGCACCAGCAGGGCCACCACCAGCACGTGCGCCCACATGATCCGCCCACCGAGCGTGCCGAGGCCGCCGACGAAGATCTGCAGCACGTAGGTGGTGCCGATCGCCGCCATCCACAGCACATGCGAAAAGGCGATCAGCCGGCCCTTGAAGCCGGGCGGCGCTTCCTCGGCGATCATCGCCATCGACACCGGCAGGTCGGCACCGATGCAGAAACCCACCACGACAGTGCCCGCGACCAGCACCGCCAGCGACGGTGCGAACGCCAGCATCGCCGTGCCCAGCGCCAGGCCGATCATGGTGGTGGTGAACACGCGGCGGCGGCCGAAGCGGTCGCCCAGGCGGCCGCCGACCAGCGCACCGATGGCGAACAGCGCCGTCAGCACCGCGGACAGCTGGCCGATCCGCCCCAGCGACAGGCCGAAATGGTCCTTGTACAGCACTAGTGCGCCGCCGCTGGTGATGATCGCGGCGGCGTCCAGGTAGGAAGCCATGCCGGCCAGGATCGCCACCCGCCAGGCGGCGCGCGGCAGGTCGCGCAGCCGCGGCACGGGCATTGCTTGCGCATGCAGGGTGCCGGCTTTCATGGTCTCGGCCGTCATGCCGCCTCCCCTGCCCGCGGCGAGCCGGCCGGCCGCCCCAGGCCGCGCGCCCGGAACAGCCAGGTGGGCGAACAGCTCCACGCATGGCAATAGCTGTTGGCGTGGATATCGCCGTAGGGCGACGCCAGCGGATCGGCCGGATCGAACGCTTCCCAGAAGGTATCGGCACCGGCATCGAGCATGGCGCCCCAGTAGGACCGCACCAGGGCCAGTGCCTCGTCGTCCATGCCGCAGGCCAGCATCGCCTCGACGATGTAGTGATAGGCGTAGGGCGTGATCGGCCGCAGCGCCTGCGGGTCGGCCATCGCATTGCGCAAGGCCGCCTGCGCCACCGCCGGCGATTCGGGTATGCCGGCCAGCACCAGCCAGGCCTGGGCGGCGCAGGAGACCTGGTGCGCCGGCCCGCTGGTGTAGACGCCGCGGCCGGCGTCGAACAACTGGGCGCGCGCGGCGGCCGCCATGCCGTCGATGAGCGGGCCATAATGCCCGACCTCCTCGGCGCAGCCCAGCTGCGCCGCCAGCGCCAGCATGCGCCGCAGGGCGAACACGATCACGCCCTGTGTGGCGGCGCTCTTGTCGAGACCGAAAGCCCAGTCGATGAAGCACCACGTCTCGCCCGTGTCGTGGAACATCAGCGTGTCGTCGAGCCGGGCCAGCAGGCAGTCGACCTGGCGCCGTGCCACCGGCCACAGTTCGCGGCCGCAGGCCGTGTCGCCCGTCGCCGCCACGTATTCCTGCAGGGCCACGCAGTACAGCGCCGCATAGTCGAGCGTGGTGGTGTCGCCGTAGGTCGGCTCGGGGCGTTCGTAAACGCAGCCGTTGACCAGCCCGTCGGAGCGCGGCAGGCCGGCGAACAGGTACAGGCAGCGTTTCACCACGTCATCGGCACGCAAGGTCGCATAGCTGGCCAGCGCCTGCAGGCGCAGGTCGCCCACCCACAGGCGGCGGTCGCGGCGCGGGCCGTCCTCGAATGCCGTCTGCAGGCAGTCGCGCAGCGTGCGCTGCGCCACCAGGTCGACCTGCCGGATCCAGTCCGGATACGCGTCCGGCAGGGTTTCCGGTACGGTGCGGGCCGACGTGACGGCATGCGCCGTCATCGCCGCGAAACGCACGCCGAAGCGGCGCGAGGCGGCCAGCACCTCCACCTTGACATAGCGGAACGCATGCCGGCGCGCCAGCCGGAAGGTCGAAGGCAGGTCGTCGATCGTGACGGTTTCCTCCGGCAGCCAGGCCGCGCTGATCCAGCCCCTGTACGGGGTCAGCGGTTCGGCCACGTCGGTGGGCACCTCGCCGAACGTGAGCCGCAGCCGCACCGGGCTGTCGGCCATGCCGCCGGCCGGCAGCGCCGTAAACGACAGGTAGCCGGTCAGGTGCTCGCCAAAGTCGACGATGAAGGCGGCGCCTTCCGGCCATTCGCGCCGGGCCAGTTCGCTGCCATCGGCAACGGGCAGCATGGCATGGCGCAGTGCCAGATCAGGCCGGGCCTGCGCCTGCACCAGTGCCACCGGCCCGATGGCGCGTTCGTTCAGGGCGGGTATCAGTGCCTGCGCGGTTTGCAAAAATGCCGCAACCGGTGCGCCGGCCGGCAGGTTGATTCGCCGCGCCTCTTCCGCCGCGTTGGCCTGGGCGATCTGTTCCGGACTTGGTTTCATTGGTCTCCTCGGTGGTGTCAGGAATGTGGCGGACTTACCAGCGCTTGGTCAGGCTGGCCGAAATCACGCGCCCCAGCGGATTGGCAGTATTGCCGTCGAAGCCGAGGATCGAGCCGCCGGTGTAGAACACGGGCGGGTTGCGGTCGAACAGGTTCGTCACGTCGATGGCCAGCGTGGTGTTGTCCAGCATGCCGCGGTCCTTGAAGTTCCAGGCGAAGTGGCCGTCCACCGTGTTGAAGCTGGCGACCCGCTGGACCGGCGTGACGCCGGTATTGCGGAACGTGCCCACGTGGTTGGCGAACAGTGCGGCGCTGAAGTTGCCGCGCACCAGGCCAGCCTGCAGGCGCACCTTGTTGCGCACCGCATAGTTCGTGTCGAGCAGCTCGATGGTGTCGGCAACGCCCGGCACGTCCTGGTCGAACTTGAGCATGTGGCTGCCCGACAGGCCGAACTTCCACTGGCCGACGGTACTCTTGAGCAGGTACTCGATGTTGTAGTCGATGCCCTGGATTTTCTCGTCGGCGAAATTCTGGCGGCGCAGGTCGTAGACCGCATAGGGCAGCCCGACGTCCGGATACACCAGCCCGTCGTGGCGCATGCCGGCCAGCAGTGGCTCGACGGTCGAGCGCCAGTCGGCATCGGAGGCACCGGCCGGGCGCAGGATGCGGTAAGGCGCATAGGCGTCGAGCGGATTGGTCAGCACGTTGAACGTGGGGAACGTGATCACGTCCTTGTAGTCGATACGGAAATACGTCAGCCCGACCTTGAAGCCGCCGAGCAGCTCGGGGCCCAGGTCGAGGCCCACGTTGTACGTGTTGGCCTTCTCCGGCTTCAGGTTGTTGCCGCCGGCCAGCCACACGGCATAGTCGGACGGCGCGGCGCTGGCGCAGCCGATGTGCTCGGCAGGATTGCAGGCGGCGCGGATGACGCGGGTGTCGATCGCTGTCGGCGCATCGGCCAGGCTCGGCGCGTGGAACGACCGGCCGGCGGAAAAGCGCAGCTTGACGCCGTCGGCCACGCTCCAGTTGGCGCCAACCTTCGGGTTGGTCGTACTGCCCACGTCGCTGTACTTGTCGTAGCGCGCCGCCACGGACACATCCAGCTTGCGCACGCCGGCGATCGCGTTGGCGTCGCCCACGATCGGAAAATACAGTTCGCCGAACACGGAGTCGTCATCGCGCGTGCCTTTCGAGCGGTACGGTGCCGACGTGAAATCACCGCCGACCGGGCCGGCCGATGTCAGGCCTTCCATTTCCTCGCGCCGCGTGCCGGCCCCCAGTGCCGCGCGGGCCTTGCCGCCGCCCATCTGGAACAGCGGGCCGTCGAGCTTGACCTGCGCATCCTTCAGCGTGTGGCGGGCGTTGTAGCGGGTGACGAAATTGCCGATCTGCGCCAGCAGGCCGGCACTCGTCTGCGCACCGATACCGGTCGGGTTGAACGTGCCGCTGGCCGCGCTGCCGATCGCCAGCGCCTGGTTGATGCCGTAGTTGTTGACGTCATCCTTCTCGATGCCGTAGTTGAACTCGATCTTCGCGTTCCACTCGTTCGGCAGCTGCACGTTGGCACCGGCCACCAGGCTGCGCGTACTGGTAGCGATGCGGTTGGTGAAGGCGCCGAAGTCGGTGTACGGGTCATACGTGACCGACTGCGGCGCGCCTGCAGTGGCGCCCGCCAGCGGCAGGTAGAACGGGCTGCTGGAAGGCAACGTCAACGCCAGGCCACCGCTGGTCACGCCGCCGCCGGATACGCGCGAATCGAGCGTGCGCCCGGAATACAGGAAGCTGGCATACAGCTCGGTCGATTCGCTCACATCCTGGCGCACGCTGACGTAGGCCTGGTCGCGGTGCTGGGACGGGTACAGGTCGTTGCCCCGGTTGGTTTCGCACCGCGCGGCATCGCCCGGCACCAGTGCGCCGCTGCCGGTGATCGGGTAATTGACGCCGCCGACGCTGGCGGTGCCCGGCGTGCAGGTCGTCGAACGCGTGTCGGGCCCGCCCCAGCGGCGCTGGTCGGCCACCGCGTAGGAACGCGCGTAGCCGTCCAGTGCCGAGTTCTCCGAGCGTTCGACCGCCGCCAGCACATGGCCGCCATCCCATTTGTGCCCGACCAGGTGGCTGAAATTCTTCGTGCGATAACCGTCGGCGCTGCCGAAGCGCAGCTTGGTTTCGGCGCCGTCGAAACTCTTGCGCGGCACGAAGTTGATCACGCCGGCCACGGCATCGGAGCCGTAGATGGCCGAGCCGCCGTCGGCCATCACTTCCACCCGCTCCAGGATCGAGGTGGGGATGGAACCGGCATCCGGCGCGGTCTGGTTGATGCCGGCACCGGGCAGGCGGTGGCCATTCAGCAGCACCAGCGTCAGCCCGGCGCCGCCGTTGCCCACGCCGATGCCATGAATGGCCGGCTGGTCGACGAAGTTGGCCTGGTTCTGGCCGTTGTTGACGCCGGACGCGCTGAAGTTGTTCATCTCCGGCACGGAGCGCAACAGCTCGGTGGAGGTCGTTGCGCCCGTGGCGGCGATATCTTCGCGGCGGATCGTCGTCACGTCCGACCCCACGGCGGCCACGCCGCGGATGCTGGTGCCGGTCACCGTCACCACGTTTTCCGCCTGCACGGCCTGTTGGGCCGAAGCGCCCTGGCAGACGCCTGCGAGGGCGCAGATCGCCAGCGCGATCCGGGTCTTGCGGATGGTGGGAACGCGCTGGATGGTTGGTCGATACATTTGCCTGTCTCCTGTCATTGTGTTGTTGTTCGTGCTCGGCGGATCTGCAAGCGCAGCCGTCCCCACGCGCGGCCGTTGGTGCCGTGCACGCGCGTTTTTTGCTGCGTCTTTTGCTGCGTTTTGCTGCGTCTTTTGCTATGTCTTTTGCTGCGTGTGGGTGAATCAATGCGGCGGGCTGACGCGGGACCAGCTACTTGCCTCCGGCAGCAGGCACGCGGCAGCCACGCCGGCACCGGGGTCTGCATCGGGCTCGACCAGTTCGACCTTGATCCCGGCCCGCTCCAGCATCTGCACGCCGCCATCGGGCGCCCCGGTATCGGTGATGACGCGGGCGATCCGGTCCAGCGCACACAGGAACATGCCGCCCTTGCTGCCGAACTTCGAGGAATCGGCGAGCACCACGACCTGTTGGGCCTGGTGGATCAGCCGGCGGCCGGCCTGGATCAGCAGCGCATCGGCTTCCATCACGCCCAGCGCGGACAGGCAGTGGGCACCCATGAACAGCCGGTCGGCGTAGCAGTACTGCACCGCTTCCGTATCGAACGGACTGAGAATGAGGCCTTGCGCCGGATAGACCTTGCCGCCGCTGAGGATCACCTCGTTGTCGCTGGTGGCCAGCAGTTCGCGGGCGATCGCGAACGAGTTGGTCAGCACCCGCATGCGCCGCTCGCCCAGGAAGGGCGCCATGTGGAAGGTGCTGGTGCCGCCGCCGATCAGCACGGTATCGCCGTCGGCGCACAGCGCGGCGGCGCTGCGGGCGATGGCCCGCTTGCAGCCGGCGTGCGAGCGCGCGGCATCCTCGAACGTGCCGCCCTTGAGCGGCTGCACCAGCGCCGGTTCGACGCGGCATGCCCCCCCATGCGTGCGGCGCAGCTGGCCGGCGGTATCGAGCAGGCGGATATCGCGCCGCACTGTCGCGGCGGAAACGCCGAGCCAGGCGGCCAGTTGGGGAATGGGCGCGGCGCCATGCTCGACGAGCAGGCGCAGCAGGTGCTTGTGACGGTAGCGCTGGTCCATTGCAGTCTCCTGTATGGCCGTGTCCTGATGGGGTGAATCACCAGGACCGGCTGTTTTTTATGCGAACCCTGTTTGCGATCTTTGTTTGCAAACCTTAACGTCTTGTAATCAAATATACGTCTTCATTAATTTTTCGTAAACCTCTTAATAAAAGATGACAACAAATTGAGCGTTTCAAGCCGGTCCACTCCTGCCAGATGGCCCTATGGATTTGGAGGTGGCTCCTTCGTTCATTAATTGTTAAACTCTTTCCATGAACATACTGCTTGCCGAAGACGATCCCATCCTGGCCGATGCCCTGTGCGCGCACCTGCGCGGCCTGGGCTACACGGTCGAACATGCCCCGAACGGCCCGGTGGCCGAATACCTGCTGGGGCGCCAGTCGTTCGACCTGTCGATCCTCGACCTGGGCCTGCCGATGGTCGACGGCCTGACCGTGCTGCGCCAGGTGCGCGCCACCAACCAGCTGATGCCCGTGATCGTGCTGACGGCGCAAGATGCGCTGGAGAGCCGGGTCGCCGGGCTCGATGCCGGCGCCGACGACTACATGACCAAGCCGTTCGATTTCCCCGAACTCGATGCGCGCGTGCGCGCCCTGCTGCGGCGCGTGAGCGCCAGCAGCGGCACGGCCGAACTGGGCTTCGGCAAGCTGGGCTTCGATGCCCGTACCCGCCGCGCCACGATCGCCGGCGAACAGATCGAACTGAGCCCGCGCGAATGGGCCCTGCTGGAACTGCTGCTGATCAACCGCGACAACGTGGTGACCAAGGAGCAGATCAACGAAAGCTGGGCCAGCGATGGCGCCGGCACCGGCGCCGGCAACGCGATCGAGGTGTATATCCACCGGCTGCGGCGGCGCCTGGAAGGCTCGGGCCTGGATATCCGCACGGTGCGCGGCCTGGGCTACCTGCTCGAGGCGGACAGCCGCACGGCCCGCAGCTGAATGGTTTCGCTGCACCGCAAGCTGCTGCTCTGGCTGTTGCTGCCGCAGCTGGTGCTGTGGGTGGCGGGCGGTTTCTTCACCTACCGGCTGGCGGCCGGCTACGCCAACCGGGCGATCGACGCCAGCCTGGCGCAGGCGTCCCGCGCGCTGCTGCGGCAGGTCAAGCCGATCGAACAGGGCCTGCTGATCGACTTCCCGCGCGCCGCGCAGGACGTGCTGGAGGCGGATCCGCGCGATCCGCTGATCTACACCGTGAGCACGCCGCCCGGCCATTTCATCCTCGGTAACGAAAACCTGCCGGCGCCGCCGGCCGGCCTCGGGCGCAAGCTCGACACGCCCTATTTCTATGATGGCGACGTGGTGCCGCAACCCGATCCCAGCGGTACGCCGAAGCACATGCGCATCGCCGCGCTGTACGTGGCGTTCGGCGACATCAGCGCGCCGCAGCAGACCATGCTGGTGCAGGTGGCGCGCAGCAGCGCCAACCGCGAGGAGCTGGCGCGCGCCATCCTGGCGGACACGCTGCTGCCGCTGTCGGGCCTGGTGCTGCTGATGAGCGTGATCGTATGGGCCGGCATCCGCGCCGGCCTGGCACCGCTGGCCAGGCTGCGCCGCGAAGTGGAAAGCCGCGCGCCGGGCGACCTGACGCCGCTCAAGCTCGACCTGGCGCCGAGCGAACTGCGCTCGCTGGCCGGCGCGCTGAACGACCTGCTGGCCTCGGTGCGGCACCACGTGGGGGCCCAGCAGCGCTTCATCGCCGATGCCGCCCACCAGCTGCGCACGCCGCTGGCCGGCCTGAAGAGCCAGACCAGGCTGGCCCTGGAAGCGGCCGGCGACGAGGTCCAGCGCGCCCGGCTCGACATGGTGCACCAGAGCGCCACCCGCAGCGCGCACCTGGTGGCGCAGCTGCTCACCCTGGCCCGCGCCGAGCCGGGTGCGGCGGCCACGCTGGAACGCAGCCGCTTCGACCTGCGCCGGTTCGTGCAGGAGGTGGCGGCCCACCTGGTGCCGCGCGCGCTGCGGGCCGGCGTCGACCTGGGTGTCGGGCGGGCGGACGATACATCCGATGCCCAGCCGGACGGCGCGGCCCGCGCCGAAATCGCCGTGGTCGCCAATGCCGCGCTGCTGCGCGAAGCGCTGACCAACCTGGTCGACAACGCGATCCGCTATGCCGGGCGCGGCGCCGAAGTCACGCTGCACGTGCAGGATGCCGGGTCCTGCGCGGTCATCGTCGTCGAGGACAACGGCCCGGGCATTGCCGCTGCCGACCGCGAGCGGGTCTTCGAGCGCTTCGTGCGTGCCACCGAGGGCGGCGACGGCTGCGGCCTCGGCCTGGCCATCGTGCGCGAGATCATCGAGCGGCACCAGGGCACCGTCACGCTGGGCGATGCCGAGCCACACGGCCTGCGCGTCACGATCCGGCTGCCACGCGGCCCGGTGCCCGAATGACGAGCCGGCAGCCAGGCGCGCCCTGCTCCATGTCCCGATCCGGTTCGGCGTTCCTGTTGTCATGCCTGCGCCGCGCGGTGCTGCTGCTGTCCGCCGCATCGATGCCGGCTGCACATGCCGGCGAAGTCGAGGTGCTGCACTTCTGGGCCAGCGGCGGCGAGGCACAGGCCGTGGCCCAGCTGAAGGCCACGCTGCGCGCCAACGGCCACACCTGGAAGGATTTCGCGATCGCCGATGGCGGCGGCGGGCTGGCGGTTGTCATGCTCAGTTCGCGCGTGCGCTCCGGCAATCCGCCGACGGCCGCGCAGATCAAGGGCGTGGCGATCCAGGAATGGGCCCGCACCGGCAAGCTGTCCGGCATCGAGGACGTGGCCAGCGCCGACCGCTGGGACGCGCTGCTGCCGAAGCTCGTCAGCGACACGATGAAGTACCGCGGCCATTACGTGGCCGCGCCGCTCAACGTGCACCGCGTAAACTGGCTGTGGATCAACGCCGACGTGCTGCGCCGGGCCGGTGCGAAGGTTCCCGCGACCTGGGACGAGTTCTTCGCCACCGCCGAAGCGATCCGCAAGGCCGGCATCACGCCGCTGGCCTACGGCGGCCAGTCCTGGCTGGACATGGGCACCTTCGAAAGCGTGGCGATCGGCGTCGGCGGCGCCGAATTCTACAAGAAGGCGTTCCTGGAACTGGACCAGGCCACGCTGACCAGCCCGGAGATGGAAAAGACCCTGGCAACCTACAAGCGCCTGAAGTCGTACACCGACGGGCGCAACATGGGCCGCGACTGGGTGTCGGCAACGGCCATGCTGAACCGCGGCCAGGCCGGCATGCTGATCATGGGCGACTGGGCCAAGGCCGAGATGCTGGCCGCCGGCAAGCGGCCCGGCGTGGATATCCTGTGCACTTCAACGCCGGGCTCGCGCGAAGTGT
>DASVVD010000478.1:0-16423 GCA_036386715.1 Pseudoduganella sp. | reverse complement strand
TCGCCGGCCTGGGCGATCTGGTCGACCGCCATCGCCGCGGTTGACAGCTGCGTGCGCAGGTCATGGGCCATGGCGGCAATGAACTGCTCGCGCGCCGCGGCCTTGGTGAGCACGAATCCGGTGATGGACTCGCGGATCGCCTCGTCGACCAGGGCATCGAGCCTGGCCACCTGGCCGGGGGGCAGGGCGATGCCGGCGTCGTGCCATGCCGCGAACATGGCGCCGCGAAAAAGCTTGAACTCGTGCGCCACCGTTTCAACGTCATAGCGCGTCAGCCTGGCCCGCTCGCCGCCGTGCTCGGAAGCGAGCGTCGACTGGCCGGGGTCGAAGCACTCGCCCGAGCCAGCGGCGCACAGGTGCTCGTAGAACACCGGTAGCGTGTCGACGAGCACGGGGGTCGGCAGTTTCTGTGCGCAGTCGACGTGCGCGCGCACCGTGGTGAGCCACTCCTGGAACACTGCGTCGCGTAATGCCAGCAGGCGCTGGTGCAGGTCGGTGGGCTGGTTCGTCATGGCGCGTGGCGGGGACTCTCGGCAAGTGACATCGATCGGAGCGCTTCGCAGTTGGCCGGCTCTGGCCGCCCGGCATCCGGCAGGAGCCGGCAACCGGGGCCTGCGGCAGCGCGTTGTCATCATTATGCCGCTGCCGCGTCGCGGCGAGGCTCTCGATTGAAAATTTCGTGATGCCGGCAGCGAAGGGGGGGCGCCAGGCCGGGCTGCCGGCGGTGCCATCCATGCTGCAGTGTGGCCAGCTTGACAACCTTCGGGTCTATAATGAATCAACACGCGTTGCATGCAACGCCCACCATCACATGTATCCGCGCGGCGGCGTCGGCGGAGTTTGGATATCGACCATGACCCTTCCACTTTCTCGCACCGAGCGCAAGCCCACCCACCGCATTTCCACCGGCGTTCCGGGGCTCGACGACATTCTTTGCGGCGGCCTGACCGCCCAGCGGGTGTACTTGGTCGAAGGCTCTCCAGGCGCCGGCAAGACCACGCTCGGCCTGCAGTTCCTGCTCGATGGCGCGGCCAAGGGGGAAGCGGGCCTGTACATCACGCTGTCGGAGACGACGGACGAACTCGAAGCGGTCGCCGAGAGCCATCGCTGGTCGCTCGAGGGCATCGATATTTTCGAACTTGCCAGCACCGAGGCGCTCGACCCGGAAGCGCTGCAATCGATCCTGCACCCGGCCGAGGTGGAGCTGGGCGAGACGACCCGCGGGGTGATGGCGCATGTGGACCAGGTCAAGCCGGCGCGCGTGGTGTTCGACAGCCTGTCGGAACTGCGGTTGCTGGCGCAAAGCCCGTTGCGCTACCGCCGCCAGATCCTGGCGCTGAAACAGTTCTTCTCGGCCCGTGCCTGCACCGTGCTGCTGCTCGACGACAAGACCGGCCCGGCCGACCAGCACCTGCACAGCATCGCCCACGGCGTGATCAGCCTGGACCAGATCACCCAGGAGTTCGGCAAGGAACGCCGCCGTGTCAACATCATCAAGCTGCGCGGCGTGAAATACCGTGGCGGCTACCACGATTACGCGCTCGAGACCGGCGGCATCCGCATGTTCCCGCGGCTGGTGGCCGCCGAGCATTCCGGCGATTTTTCGCCAGTACCCCAGGCCACGGGATCGGACGGCCTCGACGCGCTGCTGGGCGGCGGCCTGGTGACCGGCACCAACACGCTGATCGTCGGCCCGTCCGGCGTCGGCAAGACCACGGTAACGGTGCGCTGCATGCTGGCGGCGCTGGAGCGCGGCGAGCGCGCCGCGTTCTACCTGTTCGACGAAGGACTGGGCACCTTTTTCGCCCGCAGCGCGGCGCTGGGGATGGAGTTGCGCGGCCATGTCGACAGCGGCCACCTGACGATCCGGCATGTCGATCCCGCCGAGATGTCGCCGGGCGAATTCGCCCAGGTGCTGCGCGACGCGGTGGAAAAGGACGGCGTGGGGTTCATGGTCATCGACAGCCTGAATGCCTACCTGCAGGCCATGCCCGGCGAGCAGTACCTGACCCTGCAGATGCACGAGCTGCTTGCCTATCTCAACCAGAAGGGCGTGACCACGGTCCTGGTGCTGGGCGAGCACGGCCTGGTCGGCGAAATGCAGCGCGATGTCGACCTGAGTTACCTGAGCGATGCCACCGTGCTGCTGCGTTTCTTCGAGTCGGGCGGCAAGCTGCGCCGCGCCATCACGGTGGTCAAGAGCCGCGCCGCCAGTCACGCGCTGACGATCCACGAACTGCTGATGAACAGCCAGGGCATCGAAATCGGCGCGCCGCTGGTGGGATTCGAGGGTGTGCTGACGGGTTTGCCGAACTACCGCGGCGCCACCGCCATGATGGTCTCGGCGGACGATGCGGCGCACTGAGGACGTGGCGGTGCCCGGCTCTCCGCACGGCGATTTGCGCGGCCGGGAACGTGGCGAAGAACGCGTCCTCGTGCTGGCGCCGCGCGGCCGGGATGCCGAGGTGATCGCCGGCGTGGTCGGCCGCCACGGCGTGCCGTGCGAAACGGTGGCGGACTTCGGCGAGCTGGCCGCCGGGATCATGGCCGGCGCCGCAGTGGCGCTGGTGACCGACGAGGCACTGGCCACGGCGGAGATGGCGCCACTGCATGCCTGGCTGGCGGCGCAGGAACCCTGGTCCGATTTCCCCATCATCGTGCTGCTGTCGCGGCGCATCGGTGCCGCGGTCGGCGCGTCGAAGGCCATGATCGAGGCCTTGGGCAACGTCATCCTGCTGGAGCGCCCGCTCAGCGCCGAGGCACTGGGCAGCACGATCGGGTCGGCGCTGCGCGCCCGGCACCGGCAATACCAGGCGCGCGCCGTACTGGCGGACCGGCAGGCCGTGTCGAGCGAGCTGGCCGTGCTCAATGCCACGCTCGAATCGCGCGTGGAAGAGCGCACGCGCGCGCTGGCACTGGCGAACGACCGCCTCACCGCCGAAGTGATCGAGCGCGAGAAGGCCCAGCAGGCCATGCTGCAGTACCAGAAGATGGAATCGCTGGGCCGGCTCACCGGCGGCGTGGCGCACGACTTCAACAACCTGCTCAACGTGGTGCAGGGCAGCATGGAGCTGATCCTGGTGACCACCACGGATGCCGCTGTGCGGCGCCGCGCTGAAACAGCCAAGGCCGCGTGTGAACGCGGCGCCAGGCTTACGGCGCAGCTGCTGGCGTTCGCGCGCAACCAGACGCTCAACCTGCGCCCGCTTAGCCTGGAGCCGCTGTTCGATGCGGTGGTGCAGATGGCGCGGCCATTGCTGGGCGATACCTACGAGATCGTGGTCGGCGTGGGCCCCCGCGTAACCGGCGTGCTGGCCGACCTCAGCCAGATGGAAATGGCGCTGCTGAACCTGGTGATCAATGCGCGCGATGCGATGCCCGGCGGTGGCCGCATCGTGCTGCGCGCCTCGACCCCGCGCGTACCCGCCGGGCTGCTGCCGGAAGGCGCGACGGGGGATTACGTACGCATCGCCGTGTCGGACAACGGTTCCGGCATGAGCGCCGACGTGGCGGCCCGGGTGTTCGAACCGTTCTTCACCACCAAGGGCGTCGGCAAGGGCACCGGCCTGGGCCTGAGCCAGGTGTACGGCATGGCCCGGCAATCGGCCGGCGTGGCCCGCATCGACAGCCTGCCCGGCCAGGGCACCACGGTGGAGATCTGGCTTCCCGCCGCGGCGGCCGTGGCGGTGCAGGAGGCCACCGAAGAGGAGGCGGCACCGCTCGCCGGACTGAAGATGCTGATCGTCGAGGACGATGACTTCGTGCGTGCCAGCATCGCCGATGCGCTGGTGACGCTGGGCTGCGAGGTTGCGCAGGCCGCCGACGGCAGCGCCGGGCTCGACACGCTGGCGCAGGGCCGGCCCGACCTGCTGCTGACCGATTACCTGATGCCCGGCATGACCGGGGCCGAACTGGCGGGCAGGGCGCGCGAACGCTTCCCCGGCCTGCCGGTGGTGGTGGCGACCGGCTATGCGGACATGGACGCCATTCGGCGCGTGGTCGGCGACGTGACGATCCTGCGCAAGCCTTTCCAGATCGCCGAACTCGGCGCCGCGGTGCGCAAGGCATTGCGCGCCGCCACGTGACGGCAATCCGTGACGGCAACCCACTACTGCGGATAGTCCTGGGGGATCACCGCGAGTGCCTTCAGCACGGCCATCCTGTGCTGCAGGAAATCGTTGGCGTGGCGTTCCAGCAGCGCCGCCTGCTGCCCGGCCGGTGCCGGCTGGTCGCCCTGGTGCAGCCGCACGTTCTGCTCTCCGGCCAGCGCCATGACGAACGCCACCAGGTCGCCGGTGCTGCGGTGGCCCCGCCGCAGGCACAGCAGGAACAGCTGGTGGATGCGCGGCACCGGGATGCCGCCGCCCGTGACGGGCGATGCCAGGTAGCTGATGTCGCCGCCATGTTCGGCCAGGCCGACCAGGTGCTCGTTGAGCCGCAGGCAGGCCGCTTTCGCCCGCTCGGCCGGCGCGGCATCCTGCGCTGGCTGGACCTGCCCGGTGCCGGCCAGCAGGAACACTGCCTGCTGCGTCTGGAGGGCGGTCAGGCCGGCGGCCGCGCAGGTGCTTTCCAGTTCGCCGATCGTGTGCGGCCGGTGATCGGCCAGCGCCTCGACCACCGGCCGATGCTTCGCTTCGTTCAGCCCCACTTCGATCTGCCCGGCCTTGACGGTGTAGGCCACGTCGTCCGGCGCGATCACCAGCACCACGCGCTGCTCGCGCAGCAGCCTGGCGCGTTCCAGGGGCGCCAGGCGGCGCGCACCGCGCACCCAGTAGTCGCGCCGGAACTGCTGGTTGATCATGAAATCGAAGGCCAGCTGCTTCAGGGCCGGATCCGCCACGGCGCGCAGGAACTCGCCCTGTTCGGGCGTGACCAGCACGGCTTCGTGATGTTCGACATAGGTGGCGGGGCAGGCGAATGCCACTTTCGCCGGTTCGAGCCAGTCGGCCAGCATCGGGAACGACATCGGTTGCCAGTCGCGGTTGAAGTATTCGTGCGCCAGGTAGGCCTTGTCGGCCGCCTGCAGCAGCGCCATGCGCCCGGCTACCTGCGGATTGGCCTGGGCAAAGCCGGGATTGGTGGCCAGCAGGCGGCCGGCGAAGTCGAGCGACTGGCCGATGCGCTCGCCGGTACCGGCGCTGGGCACCGTCATCGACGCATAGTGGCGCGTCATCAGCTCGCGCACCGGCGCCAGGGCGGCCCAGCCGGGCTGCGTGTTGTAGCTCACGTACAGCACCCCGCCCACCTTCAGCTTGCGGCGGATGAAGTCGACCAGCACGTGCCGGTTCTCGTCCGAGATCCAGCTCCACACGCCGTGCAGGCAGATGAAATCGAAGTCCGGCAGGTCGGCGCGGTGGCAGAACGCGGCAAACGATTCGTCGGTCAGGTGCGCATCCGCGCCCGACGCGCCAGCCAGCGCGCGGGCGAAGCCCGCCTGCACCGGATTGAAATCGGTGCCGTGCCATTCGCTGCCCGATGCTGCCGCATGCACGTTCACGCTGACGCCCTGGCCGAAACCCAGCTCGCACGAGCAGGCAATCTCGGGAAACACGAGGCCGGCGTTCAGGAAGGCGAACCGCACCCGCAGCGGATTCAGTTCCGGGTACACGCCATGGGTATAGCCGATATCGGCTACGTAGCCTGCTGACCAGTCGGACATGCCGCTCCTTTGCTGTGGACCATGGCCTCAGTGTAAGGCAGCGGCACCGCCGGCAGCGCTACGGTTGCCGGGCCGGTGCCCTGCGCCGCGCGACTGCACGGATCAGCAGTACGCCCGCCACGGCTACGATGACGTTGAGGACGAGCGACGCCAGTGCATCCCACAGCGGATCGCCGAGCCCGTGGCCCGCGGGGGGCTGGCTGGCGGCCTGGAATGGCAGCGCCGCACCGGACAGCAGGGCGACGCTGACGGGAATCGCGGCGAGGAAGGCGGTCTTGCTGATCATGGGGTCTCCGGCATGGTTCTTATATTGGTAGCGAATCATGCTGTATCGGCTGCGCCGATGGAAATCGTCAATGTGCACGTGTACTATTCGTGCCATGGATGAACTTCGCCGCATCGACCTCAATCTCCTGCTTACGCTGCATGCGCTGCTGGCGGAGAAGCACGTGACGCGCGCCGCGCTGCGGCTGCACAAGAGCCAGCCCGCCGTGAGCCATGCGCTGGCGCAGCTGCGCACCCATTTCGACGATCCGCTGCTGGTGCGCCGGGACAGCCGCATGGCGCTGACGCCGCGCGCCCTGGCGCTGATCGACCCGCTGGGCGAGGCGCTGGCCATGCTGAACGGGCTGATGCGGGCGGAGCAGTTCGACCCCTCGGCGGCGAAGCGGCGCTTCCGGCTCACGCTGTCCGACTACTCGTCGCGCATCATCCTGCCGCCGCTGGTGCGCCATGTGCGCCGGCATGCGCCCGGCATCGACCTGGCGGTCAGCCAGGCCAGCCGCGACGCCATGCTGGCGCAGCTGGTCGATGGCGAGGTCGACGTGGCGCTGGGGATCTTCCCGGACCGGCCGGAAGCCATCCGGGTACAGGACCTGTTCCCGGAAGAATTCATCAGCCTGGCGGACAAGAACACGCTGCCGCCGAAAGGCGGCCTGACGCTGGAGCAATTCCTGCAGCGCCCGCACGTGAAACTGGCGCTGCGGCCGGATGCCCACGACGAGATCGAGAAGGCGCTCGGCGAACTGGGGCTGCAGCGGCACATTGCCGTGGCCTTGCCGCACTGGAGCGCGGCGGTGGAGCTGATCGCCGGCACCGACCTGATCCTGACTGCCGCGAGCCGCACGGTCGGCGCCATGCAGCCGCACAAGGCGCTGCGGCGCTTCAAGCCGCCATTCGCGCTGCCGAGTTTTTCGTACCAGCAGGCGTGGCATGTGCGCCGCGAAGACGACCCCGGGCATCGCTGGCTGCGGCAGGCCGTGTTCGCGTGCAGCCAGCCAGGTGCGTGGTTGCCCTGACTGGCTACTTCTTCTGACTACTGGCCCTGGCGCGGGTTGCCGGCTGCCGGGCGGTCCTTTCCGCCGGGTTCGATCGCGGTGATCGAGATGGCCACCGGATCGCTGGCCGGGAACGATTCGTCCAGCGCCTCGTCCAGCGGGTTCTGCACCGTGCCGCTGCCGCTGGTTTTGGCAGGCAGGCCGCCGTTGTTGGGTTGTGGTGGCTGTCGAGGTGTTTTCATTGCCGTCTCCGCTATGTCCAGACCTTCATTCTAGGCTGCGGGCCGGCGTGGCGCCCATGCCGAAAGTGATAGGCGGGTCGAATCCCGCTGTCGGCGAACCATCGTGGTGAGCGCATGGTGCGCACTACCTTCGGCGGGAGCGCCGAGGTGATGGCATTGCCCGACTGCCTGTACACAGCTGGAGACCTCCATGTTCGATCCCGAACGGCCTTCCGCGTCTGCACCGCGCGCATGAGGGCATTGGCCCGCGATACGGCTGCGCCAATGGACGTTTCCAGCACAACAGGCGCAACCCGGCCGTTCGGTGTACAGCAACAGTCGTCCCGCGGCGAGCGTCCATGCGCAACCATGCTCACACCGGTGGCGTGGCACTCCCTGCGCCTGGGTCCAATGGTGGAGCACGCGGCGCCAGTCCCTCCGCTTCACACCGCAGGCGATACAAATGCCGGACGAGGTGATGTTCGGCATCCGGGTCGAAGGTGGCCAACCGCCGCTTGCCGTACCGGCTATCGATGACCGCCAGCGCCCGGATGATCGGGTTGCGGTGCACCAGCATGTCCTCGACTGTCTGGCTGAGACTGCCGAACAGATCCCTGTTGATCTGCTCGAGCAGCATCAGGCCGCTCGCTTCCATGACCGGCCAGGCCTGCTCATGCGCTTCTGCAGGCGTGGCCCCCTCGGCCTTGTTCTTCGCTGCCAGGTCCGCAAGGGCAGTCAAATACGTCATCGACCCGGCACTGAAGATCCTGCTGCCGCGGAAACTGATCCAGAATTCTCCTTCCTGGTCATGGGAATGGCGATATCGTGTCTGGTTGAGATCGATGCTTGCCGCGACGCTCCCGGCGAAGCGATCCTTCAGTTGCTTTTTAAGCTGTGACCATTGCATGCAGTCTCGATTCTTTGATTGCTAGAGCAGGGTTATTGATACCGGATACGCTGTCGCCCTTCATGGCGGCACTCGTAACCGATGGCTTTACCGATGTATGACCTGAACACTGTCCTGGGCTGACGTCGAGGACTGCCCGGCAAATTCGATCACCTCCGCCAATGGCTCATCCTCATGTGATGTCGTGACGATCACATGTGCATCCGGCCCCCCGTCACGGATACAAGCCCAGTCAAGCGCCTCTTCCCATTCCCTCGCGCATGTACCTGTTGCACAAAAAGCTCGATACGCGCAGCTATCAGGTCGCGCAGGAAATGGTCGTCCCACCCGGGCAGGTAGGGAGTCGTCGAAACCAGAACGACTTTCGCGGAGTACTTCATATTGAGCTTTCATCTGTTTGCTTCCTGTAGCAGCCTGCCATTGCGGTTCCATTCCGCCTCGAAGCGGTCATGGCGGGGGCAACAATTATCCTGACGACAGTGCTGACACTGTAATGATGGCAGCAACGGAAACCAGTATGGCAACCACGCAGGCTACGGATCCCCGGCGGCTTGACCACCGCCCCATAACGTGAATCAGCAGTGCAATTATCAGGAGCAGTACGCCAGGAAATACTCCCATCGTCCCACGATGCGAGTCTCCGACCTGAGGGTGCAATGGCGAAGTAACAAGAAACGCCCCTGTCGCCAGCAAAATTCCGACCGCGGCCAAATTGATCACCCGCGCCAGGCGGGCAATGTCTGATCTCATTTTTGTACCTACATACCGCAATTAACCCGGCTAATACCATCTAACAAAACCGGCCACTTGTCGTTAGAGCAACAACGTCGTACACTGAGTCATTATGATAGGCCGCTTTCGGCCAAAAGCGGACGGTCGTGGATCACGTTACTTCGTTCATCTACTAAACAACAAGGAACACATTGATATATGAAGCAACTTCATTTGCTAACCTGTGCGGCATTAGTTATCGCTTTGGCTACCCCGTTCATAGTGGAGGCTCAAACGTCGATTGCTGAACAACAGGATGCACGGGTCATCGAAGACTTGCTTCATAACGGTGCTGACGTTACCAAAGTCCATAGCATCGATTTCTTTCTTGTTTTCAGTCGTCAGTCCGATGCGATGGCCATCGCCGAGAAGGTCCGAGTCCTCGGCTATGGCGTTGTCGGTGTGAACCAGACGGCAACCCGAAAACAATGGGAGCTGCACGCGAAGCGGAAAATGGTGCCAAAGTTAGAAGCTATGCAGGCATCGACGCGTGCCTTACAAGCTTTAGCACAGACTCGCGGCGGGTATTACGATGGTTGGGGAACCGTAGGCGTCAAGTAGCCCTCAAGGGGCGAACGTCCGCTTCGGGGACGGGAACGGTCGTACACTGGACGGCAAGAACCGGCCATAAGCGGCCGTTGACTAACTACGTAGTGCATCACCTGATAAAAGGACAAGAATGCTGGAACTGACTAATCCCCGATGGAGCGAGCTAAGCGATGCGTACGGTAGCGCCGCGAAGATTCCTGAGCTTCTCCGGCAGCTATCGGATTTACCCAGTGATGATGGCAGTTCCGAACAGTGGTTCAGTCTCTGGAGCGCCCTTGCTCACCAAGGCGACGTGTACTCGGCTTCGTTTGCAGCGGTTCCGCACGTTATTGCGGCAATTGCTGGTTCACCAGAACGCGTGACCGATGTGTATTTTCACTTCCCAGCTTGGATCGAAATCTGCCGGCACAAGAATGGCGTCGATGTTCCCGATGAGCTGGCAGCAGACTACTTCGACTCACTAAGCCGCATTACTGCATTAGTCGCAAGTGCCAAAGGAAATCGGTGGGACGCTGGCTTTACAGCCTGTGCCTTGTCTGCCATTGCCGCCGCAAAAGGTCAACACGAGCTTGCAGAAGCGCTGTTAGAGCTGACTTCGTCAGATACCGTTGGCGAATTCCTGGAGTGGTCCTACGACCGCTAAGGGGCGGAACCGGAAGTTCGAGCGTCCTGCAGCTCGGAGCGGCCAGTCTGGCAGCCAGGCATGAAACGGACAGGAAAATGGTTATATGGAAGCACCGTCGAACGAAGTACGCTTTATTGGAAAATTGCACATATAGTAAGCTTGGCGTCCCGATCATTTGTGGAGTGATACCATGGCGCGATTGCCGGCCTTCATTGCTTTCCTTGTCTGGATGATGGTCCACCTGGCGGCAGCAGCTGCCGTGGCACCGGGGGCCGATCCCTGGTGCGGTCCGAACAGCGGAAAGTCAGAGGCCATGGCGCTGCGGGTCGAGTGGGTGCCGGCCACGAACGAAGAGTCCGAGCTCAAGGGCAGCGTGCGCGTGCGCGACGCGCGCACCGGCAAGGTGCTGCATGAGATCGGCCAGCTGGAGAACTGGTACGGGCACAGTGACGCGATTGACCCGGATGACGCCACCGCGCCCGGCATCGACACCCGCGACTTCAACAACGACGGCTGCCGCGACCTGGCCGTGCTCCAGGACAGAGCGGGCATCGGCAACGAAAGCCATGCAGTGTTCCTGTATGAGCGCGCCACGCGGCGCTTCGTGCTGCACGAAGGGCTGTCCGCGATCGGCGGCCTGGAAATTGACGATCGCGACAGAAACTGCGTGACCGGCTTCTGGAAAGGCGGCGCCGCCGACGTCGGCACCGAGAAGCACTGCTGGGTCAAGGGAAAGCTGGTTAAGCGCGAGGAGTATTCGGTGTCGCCGGTGTACCGGAACGATAAATTCCGGTGCTACCAGCACGTGACGACCACCTACACAGGCAGCGGCAGGAAAAAAGTCAAGCGCGCATGCACAAAGGAGTTCTGAACTTGGCAGGGAAGCCTGCACATATACTGCCGCCACCAGGCCCTGGGAGTCCGACAGCATTTCCATCGGCCTCCTCAAACCAGGTCGTCACTACCGGCCATTAATTTACTCAGCTGAAGCTTTACGGTCAAATGCTCGGAAAACAGCCGCTGTGACAATCCATGGGCTTGCTGGTTGTAAGCTGATAACCTAACGCGACAGGCAGCTATTGGCCTATTGTGCTGAAAAACTCGGTTTCACTTCCTACTGGCAACGGAAGATCGATAACTCGACTGTCCAAAACGGTCTTCACGGCTCAATGTCAAGGCGGTCGGCGTGTCGACATCAACAAAATCCAGTTAAAGTTGCCGGACGACTTTTCAACGCAATAGGGCGAAACCGGCCACTGGAGAAAGACAGCGATCAGCTCGTCTACCGACGCCAGACGATCTGGCGCTTTGCAAACGGCTTATTCGCTTCATCCCAATCGACCATCATCTGCCGGCCCCTGGCGGCACACTGCGCACGTGCCCTGGATTTGGCAAGTCGAGGCGCCAGGGCGCGGCTTCGATCGGCTCAGGCGGCGGGAGACAATGCCGCCAGCGGCTCCGGCTCCGGTACCGGGCTGGAATGCGCAGCGATCCAGTCGCTCAATTCACGCCCCAAGACGCGCAGGCGGGCTGTCTCGACCTGGCGGCGCTTGTAGGCGTCGTGGCTGGACGGCCCGGTCATGCTGCGCTGGTGGCTCTCCTTGTCCATCAACTGCAGTTCATAGTCGAAGAAAAAGCCCACGTCATAATCCTGGCCCGCCGTTTCAGGATAGCCTTGCCCGGCCTGCAGATGGATCATCTTGCGCACCGTGACCTGGATGCTGCTGAAATCGGCCCCGCTGTGGGGATTGTCGGCCCGCGTCTGGCGCTTGGCGACGGCCAGGAGCTCCGTGTCCATCTTTTGCAGCAGCCCGGCCGGATACTCGTGGCTGCGCTCCAGCATGCAGCGGTATTTCACGAAGATTTCCTTGGCCGCTTCCAGATCCAGCAGGGTATTGCGGGTGCGATTGGGCTCGATATTGGTGATGGACAGGATGTGTGCGCGCTGCAGGATCTCCAGCGCCAGCAGGCATTCGAAGCGGGTGCCGAAAACGAGGCGCACGCCCAAGTGGTCATAAATGTCCTGCGCCAGATAAGCCGCCTTCTGCAGCAGCTTGAGCAGGATGCTGTTGCGCCCCTTGTTGCGCTTGCGTTCGAGATGGTGCAGGGGCAGGCACATCTCGCCGTTGGACAGGAAAAAATGGCCCTCGTCGTCTTCGTGGATCACCTCGTCGAGCGTGGCGAACACCTGGTCGCGGATCGTATTGAAGTGGCGCAGCTCCAGGTTGTTGTCGATGTAGAAAATCGCATGCATCACCTTGAGGATGGCGCAAGACCACATGCGCTGCTCGCTATGTTGCTGCGCCTGGTGGGACGCGTAGACCAGCAGCTGGACCGGATCGCCGGGCTCGAACACCTCGCGCGGAATGAGCTTTTCCTGGCCCGGCTGCAGGAACGTGCCGATGATGAAATCGACGGCCTCGCGGTGGCCGTTGCGGATGATTTCGCGGGCGACCGGCTGGTCCAGGTCGTAGCCGTATTCGCGCACGAATTCGCGCGCATCGTGCAAGTTGCGCAGGGCAAGCGCGCCGAGGTCGATCGCCGAGCGTCCGCTAGCCATGGCCCCGAGGTAGCCCCAATTTAACGAGAATTTGCGCCTGGTCTCGAGCGTGGGCCGAAATTCGCTCATGTCTCCTGCCTTTGATTTGCTTTGCTCGGGCAAGTATCCAATCGTTCGGTATGTGGGTCAATCAATATTCGATGCTTCAAGGCATCGATTCTCTTTTAGACCACAGGGTTGCGGGCCGTGTGGCGAGAATGCATGGACAGCGGCATCCAGCAACCGCGTTGGTCATGTACATCGCTGCAAGGTTATCAAAATGTCCACTGCGGGGCGGAAGCGGTTGTAGGTGGCCACGGGACGAGGCTACGATGAGGGCCGGATTTGTAGACGGACTGGTGTCATGGCCCAGGCACTTCTATCACGCACCAGTCACGCCTCAGCTAAGCGCTGCGAACGATCCGGTTGCGGCCGGATTTTTTGGCGGTGTACAGCGCCGCATCGGCGGCGCCGAGCATCGCTTCGATTGGAATGGATGGTTTGTTCCAACATGCTACCCCGATGCTGACGGTAGCGTGCAGTGGCGCGCTGCTTCCCACCGCTACCGGGTGGACGGCAAAGGCGTCGCAGATGCGCTGGGCGATCGCGCAAGCGGCCTCCGAGCTGCATCCGGGCAGTAAAACGGCAAATTCTTCTCCGCCCAGCCGACCCAGCAGATCGCCCTTGGGCAGGCAGCTTTGGGCTACGTTGGCAAAGCTGCTCAAGACGACGTCGCCTGCCGCATGGCCATGGTTGTCATTGACCGCCTTGAAAAAATCGATATCCATCATCAGGACGGCCAGTGGCTCGTGCCGCACCTTGGGCGTGGCCAGCACGGCTTCGGCACTGGTCATGAAGCCGCCCCGGTTGAGCACATGGGTCAGCGAGTCGTGGGAGGCGACGTGCATCAGGCGGGCCAGCAGCGCATTGCGTGCCGCCATCACGCTCGCTACCGTCAATGGTGCCAGCGCCGTGAAGATCACGCCAACGCGCAGCGACATGACCGCCTGCTGGCTATCAAAACTGGCGCCGGTCAGCAAGGTGCCGCTGGCGATGGCGATCAGGGTCCACATCGAAAAGAACAGGGTGATACAAGCGGTGACGAACGGACCATAGGTGAGGGCGCACCAGAGCATGGCGGGCACCGGATATGGAATGACGCCTGGACCGCCAAGCTGGGTGCCCAGCCACAGGCTGGCGGCGAATGCTGCCAGTGGTGCAATTTCTGCCACGCGCCAGCTGGCCCAGTCGCTGCGGCGCTTGTACCCGGCCAGCCAGCGCGACAGGGTGGGCATGGTCAGCATCACGGGCAGCATGGCAATGTAATTGACCAGTTCCGTGGAAAACCAGAAGGCGAAGCCCTGGGCCGGCGTGCCGCCATACAGCCGGGGATGGATAAAGAAGCCAGCCACGCCAGCGGCAGCCGCACCGCAGATAACCACCAGCACAAAGCGCACCATCGAGCCGGCATATCGCAAGCCCCGGTGTTCCTCGCTCATACGGGACAGCAATAAATAGCAGACTGACACGCCCATCAGGTTTGCCCATGTGAGCATGACGGTCTTGGGCAAGCTTTGCAGCATTTCGGTGTCGCCCAGTACGTAGCCGATGACGGCGGCCACCCAGTGCGCCGGTGTCGGCGGATGGGCGCGCCTGAGCAGCAGACCGACCATCACCGCGTTGCTTGGCCAGAATGCCGACAACGTGTCTGACTGCGCCGTATAAATGCCGAAAATCGTGGAAGCGTAGATGATCACACCGACCATCAGCGCGTCATTCAGATCCATGCTTGCGATTGACTGGCCAACGACGGCAGTGCGCTTGGTGCTCATGCAGTTCCTCCACAATCGACACATTGTGGGTATGCCCTCCACGCAAGTCAATCGGATAATCCCCAGTGGAAAGAAATGATGAATGTTAGGCAAATAATTGCTGAGCACTCATCCAACACCAAATATTGCGTGTAACGACTGTTTCATGTAACGTCTGTTACATGATGAGACGTGATGAACTGCGCGACAAGGCGCTCGACTATTTTCTTGAGCACGGGTTGGCCGAGCTTTCCCTGCGTCCGCTGGCGCAACAGATCGGTACGAGCGCCCGCCTGCTGGCATACCACTTCGAATCCAAGGAAAAACTCATCATGGCGGTGATGGAGACGGTACGTAACCGTGTTCAGGAGTCTGTCACCACGCTCATGCAGGCTGCCAGTGGGAAAGTGGCGTTGGAGGCGATCTGGCAGTGGATGACCGATGCGCAAAACGTGCCCTACGTTCGTCTGCTGTTTGAAGTGCAGGTATTGGCGCTCCAGCATCCTACGACCTATGCCAGGTACCTTTCCGACTCGAGCGCCAGCTGGCTCGATGTCATCGAACATGGCATTCCGGCATCCGCGCAACGCCGCACTATTGCTACATTATGCAGCGCCGTGATCGATGGCCTGGCGCTTGACTATATCAGTACCGGCAATCTCGATCAGACCACCGCGTCCTTGAAGTATTTTGTTCGATTGTTGGGCCAGCAGCCTGATCCGATTCAACGCCAGGAGAATGACAGCCATGAGAGATGAATATCGTTCGGGTGCAGGTACCGGCATGTCGCAGGAAAAACCAGCGATCCTGCTGGCCTCGCCACGACATACCCTCGCACTGTGTGGAATTGTGCTCCTGCTGGTGCTGCTGGGGGCATTCCACGCATCGGGTAAAGCGCCTGCCAGCAATATCGCTGAGCCAGCGGCGATGCTGAAGAATAACCTGACAATGATCGGGCTGCTTTGGCTATGGGTGTACTTCGTCTACAAGGGGATGCGAGACTACAGCCAGTCGGTTCTGCAGTTTTTCGGCCTGAAGTCACTGAAACCGGGTGACCTACTCGGTGATCTTGCCGTTGCCGTGCTTGGGTTCGGACTTATATTCCTATGTTCAAGCGGCGTTCACGCTCTGCTGCCGGAGACTGCAGCGGCGAACCCTCTGCTATCGGCAACGCCGCGCGGCCTGGCAGGCATAGCCGCATGGATAAGCCTGTCGATCAGTGCGGGCATTTGTGAAGAAATCGTGTTTCGCGGCTACCTGCAACGCCAGCTCGCGTCGATTTCCGGAAAGGTCGCGATCGCCATCGCGGCCCAGGCACTTGTATTTGGTTTGGGGCACGCTTATGAAGGGCTGGCTTCGGTATCGGCGATCATATTGCACGGCTTGATACTGGGGGTCATGGCACATTGGCGCGGCAATATCCGTGCGGGGATCATCGAGCATGCCGGATGGGACCTGCTGGCCGGATTCTCTGTGATCTGATCGATTTCGGCGCACACCGCGATGGGCTTCACGCCAAAGGCGCGCTGGCCGCATGTGTCGTCAAGCCATCGACCAGGGCCGCGAAAGTGACCGCATAGCGCGGGGCCGAACGCAGATCGGAGTGCATGGCGATCCAGGTATCGAGCGTTACCGAGAATTCGCCGCGCAGCACCCGCACGATCGCGGGGTCGCGTGCCGCCAGGGCCGACTGGCAGATCCCGATGCCGTAGCCTGCGCGGATCGCGGCCAGGTGCGCGAGATTGTTATCCGAGCGGAACGCAAGTCGTGCCCGCTGCAGCATCGGAAACTGCGCCTGCAGCCTGCGCACCAGGGGGCTGTCGCCATCCGGTCCGAGGACAGTGTGCCCCTCGAGTTCGTCCAGCGAGCGTGGCGTGCCATGCGCCGAGAGATAGTCGCGGTGGGCATGCAGGCCGAGCTCGATGCCGCCGGCGCGCCGCGCGACCAGGGCCTCCTGCGTCGGCGCCACATGGCGCACTGCAATGTCGGACTGGCGGCGCAGCAGGTCGTCCACGGCGTTCGACAACACCAGCTCCACCACCAGTGCCGGATGGCGCGCGCGCA
>DASVVD010000477.1:0-4061 GCA_036386715.1 Pseudoduganella sp. | reverse complement strand
GACCGCGTGCCGATCTCGACGTCGATCACGCCCAGCGCGAACATCAGACCCAGCGCGCTGGCCAGCGAGCCGGCAAACAACAGCCGGATCTGCGGCACCATCCGGTCGTCGTCACCCACGACCAGGTCGGCAAGCACTATCTTTACCTTGCGGATGCCATACGACAGCCACACGCCGTTGAAGCAGCCCACCCACAGCATGCAGAATCCGGCCACCCAGTCCGGATTGATGTGCAGCAGGATCAGCGCGGCGCCGAACCCGCCGCCACGCAGCAGGCACACCAGTGCATACAGTGCCAGGAACGGCAGGCAATACAGGGCCGCATACTTGCCCAGCACCCGCAGGTGGGCATTCTTGACGTTGCCGCCCTCGTCATCGAGCAGGTCCGCCGTTAGCTTGGCGAGTTCCAGGCGCGCCAGGTCCGGCGCCGCGTCCGCGCCTTCCAGGCCGATGCGGGCCACGTTGAACAGGCGCACATAGTAGATGCGAAAGGCCGTCATGCGCCTGGGGGAGTCCTTCGGGTAGAGCCGCTGGATCACCCGCAGCACCCTGTCGACGTCGGCCTGCAATTCCATCTGTTCGCGCGGCGGCATGGTGGAAGTGTCCACCAGGCCGAAGAAGATCTCGACCGCGCGCCGGTCGGACGGATCGGCCGGCACCGCCGGCAGGGTATCGGCCGGGACATCGGCACCCGTGGCGTCGAGCAGGTTGCCATCGGCGTCGGCCGCCAGGATGCGGTAACTGCCGGCCAGCCTGGGGCGGGGACTGCCGGCTGCCTGCGGCGCCGCGCCTTCGGATTCCGGCGGGTTGGGGGGAGCGTCGGTGGTCATTTCTTCGGTACCGGGCCGACGATGCTTTTCGGTTTTGCGTCCTGCCCGTCGGCTTTTTTCGTTCCCGGCAGCCTGCCGACGTAGCCCCGCACGTTAACATCGCCCGGCGCCGTCACTGCCCGGGTCACCGTCGTCTCGATCCTGGTTTCCACGGTGACTTCGGTGATCACGGCGCCGCGCCCGCCGCCTGCCAGCTTGGCCGTGTTGGCCGCCAGCGGCGCCGCGGCTGCCGTCCGGGCTTCGGCGTTGTCCTGTGCGTTATCCTGTGCCTGCCCTGCGCCGCCCGTCAGCGTGTTCCAGCCTTCCAGCAGGCGCGCCGCGGCATCGAGGATCACTTCGATCCGTTGTTCGTTCGCCAGCACGTTGCCGAATGTCTCAGCCAGCTTGAACGACTGGTCCACCAGTTCGTCCGGCGGTGCACCGACATTTTCGGCCAGTTCCGCCTGGATCGCGATGTCCAGTGCGATGAGTTGCGCGCGTTGCTGGGCAAGATCCAGCAAGGCCAGTTGCGCGGCGTCGTGCGCGGCGTTACCCAGTTCGCCGCTGTCGAGTCTTTCTTTCACCGCGTCGATGGCGTCGTCCATCGCCAGCAATGCGGTGTTGAAATTTTCCGTGTAGTCGTCCATGATAGCTGTCCTCCTCACTGTTCTGTTCCGGTGCCCGTCGTGCTTTCGCTGCCGCCCTTGGCGACGCTGTCGGCCGCCGCCCGCGCCTTATCGATCCGGTCGCGGTTCGCCTTGACACCCTTGCCGACGGTCTCCAGGAAATCGCGCTGTTCCTTCCAGCGAACCGCCGGTTCCAGTTCGCCGCTCATCGCCACCGAGGCGCGCTGGGCTTCCGCCATGGCCGCCTCCCTGCCATCGGGCACAGTCAATGCGGCGCGCAGCCTGGCGGCGTGGGCCGCACCGCCGTCGTCGGCCGCGCGCTGGGCCACGGCCGTGGCGACGGAACGCAGCCCGTCGGCGACCCGGGCGTACTCCGCGTCCCCCGACGCTGCCGACGTGGCTGCCGCCAGCAGTGTTCCCTGGCGCACCTCCGCGACGGAGGCATCCTGCGTGGCGATCGAGGCGGCCGCCATTACCGCCAGTCGCCGCTGCTGGGCCGAGAATTGATCCAGGCTGTCGTTGAGTGCGCCGATCAGAACGGAGGTATGGTGTGCCTGTTCCAGCGCCTCGGGTGGCGTCGTGGCGCAGCCGGCCATCAATGCACAGCACAGCGGGAAAATCATCGCGGTTTTCATTAGTTGACTCCTTTGCCGATCCAGATCAGCGTCACCGCGTTCAGTATCGCCAGCAGCTGCTCGGCCTTTACGCCATTTTCGCCGTACTGGTGAAGCTGATCGACGCCGCTGTCGATCAGCACCGCCCATTGGTTGACGTTGGCTTCCGCATAGATCAATGCCCGTTCGCGGCGCAGCATGCCGAGGCCGTTGTCAGTATTGACAATGGCGGCTTCGATGCGCGCGGTGGCGTCCAGGTAGAAACCGGCGGCCTCCACCAGCGCGCCGCGCGCCTCGCGGCAGCCTTCCGTATCCTTCCTGGCCGGCACCAGGGCCGCACGCAGGGTGGCATCGGCAGGCCAGCACTTCGTCGCATTGGCGCGCGCCAGTTCGTTGCGGGCTCGCAGCAGGGCGCGCAACTGGTCGTAGCGCAATGCGCGGCCCTGTTCCAGCACTTCGATTTCGCGCAGGGTCAGTGCCACTTCCCGTTCGCCCGCCACGGCATGCACGTTCTCGTACTCCCGTTTCAACAGCAGTGGTTGCAGCCGCGGCAGGCGGGCGGCGGCCAATTCCCCGCGGATACGGTCGAATTCATCCCGATACAGCACGTAGAATGCCGCCGCGTTGCCCGCGCCCTCCGGCAGGGGGTCGCCTGGCTTGGTGTCGAGTGCCGCGGTGAAGAAACCGTCGATCGCATCGCGCCGCGCTTCCGACAGGAATGCCTGCGTATAGGCATCCGGTGCCTTGTCCAGCAGCTCGAAGGCACGCCGCAGCTTTTCCAGGGCGGCCTTGCTGTCCGCTCCTGCCGTGCCCTCGGGGCTGCTGGCGGCCAGCTCGTAGGTCCTGGCAGCAGCCTGGTACGAAAGCCTGGCCACGACCGTCTGCTGTTGTTCGGTAACGAGCTTGTCGCGCGCGCCCTGCAGCCGGCCGATCGCCGTGGCCAGCGCCGAATTCTTGTCGAGGTCCTCCGTTAGGGACAGTTTCAATGCCGGCGACTTGCACAACGTGGCCAGTTTCGCGGCGGTGGTGCCGGCCGCCGCATTGGCCTTGCTCAAGTCGGCCAGCGCTTCCGCGGCACCGGGCTTTTCCAGCGCCACGCAGTCCGGTGCCTCGAAGCCGGCGTCGCGCAGGCGGTCCTGCATGGTCCGTACCCGCCGTTCCGCAGTCTCGCGCAGCATGACCGAACTGTTTAATTTCCGGGCCGCTTCGGGCGATCCGGCCAGTCTCGTCAACTGTGCGGCGATGGGCTGCTCCAGGGCGCCGCGCACGGTACCGGAGCGGGCCAGGCCGCTGATCGTTGCCTCCAGCCTCGCCACCTGCAGGCGCGCCGTTGCCTCCTGCTGCGCCGTGGCCAGCGCCGCCAGGTTGTTGCGCGCGACGGCGACGTCGCTGGTGTCGCGCGCCTTTTCCCAGGCCGTCTTCAACGCATCGCCCTGCGCTTCGCGCGCCGGGCTGTGTAACCGGAAGTTAGCACAACCCGCGAGGACCAAGCCGGCGAACAACACCAGGATGCTGCGGCATACGGTCATAGAAACCTCCCTCGTTATTTGCGAAACAACAATCGGAGAGCTGGATTATGCGGCGTAGCCCTTGATGTAGATCAGATGTTGTATTTTTTATTTTATTGGAAGCGGAGTGATCATTTGTGACTATTTAAGAGCAAAATTGTAGGAGATTCTTTACACACGTTCGCCAAGTGGTTACAAGTGCGGGCGACGATGGAGACGTCGGGGAGACAGGCAGGCAGACACGCGGGGCACCCGCGCGGCGCCCCATTGCCCCTTGCCCGTGCTGGAGGCAGCGCCATGACAGACGACATTGTGTTCCGCATCTCCGGCCCGGCCATCCAGGACGATGCGCTCAAACGGCAGTTTTCCCACGATGGCTACACGTGCGTGCGCGTGTTCAAGGTGTACAACCAGCGCACCACCGACATTCTGGCCCCGGTCCACGCCACCCCGGGTACGGACCTGGTGGCCATCAAGCTGTTGGGCGGGCCAATGCTGGTGCTG
>DASVVD010000476.1:0-5170 GCA_036386715.1 Pseudoduganella sp. | reverse complement strand
CATGCCGACCTGGAAGTGATCCTGGCGGCGCTGCTGGACCTGATCCTGGCCACCGTGCGCACCAATTACTTCCAGCCCAGCCCCGAGCTGCAGAATCCGGCCGTGCTGGATGCGCGGGAAAAGGTCATCTTCAAGTTCGATACCAGCAAGCTCACCTTCCTGCCGGAACCGAAGCCGTACCGCGAGATCTACGTGTTCTCGCGCCGCTTCGAAGGTGTGCACCTGCGCGGCGGCCCGGTCGCCCGCGGCGGCCTGCGCTGGTCGGACCGGATGGAGGATTACCGCACCGAGGTGCTGGGCCTGGTCAAGGCGCAGATGGTGAAGAATGCCGTCATCGTGCCGGCCGGCGCCAAGGGCGGGTTCGTCTGCAAGCAGATGCCGGCCGGCGCGCCGCGTGAAGTGATCGCGGCCGAAGGCGAAGCGGTCTACCGCCTGTTCATCGCCAGCCTGCTGGAAGTGACGGACAACCGCGTGCTGGGCAAGATCGTGCCGCCGGCGGACACGGTGCGCTATGACGACGACGACCCGTACCTGGTGGTGGCTGCCGACAAGGGCACGGCCTCGTTCTCCGACATCGCCAACAGCATCGCCGTGCAGCGCGGCTTCTGGCTCGGCGACGCCTTCGCGTCCGGCGGCTCGAACGGCTACGACCACAAGAAGCTGGGCATCACCGCCAAGGGCGCGTTCGAAGCCGTCAAGCGCCATTTCTACGAGATGGGCCACGACATGAACAGCACGCCGTTCACCGTGGTGGGCGTGGGCGACATGTCGGGCGACGTGTTCGGCAACGGCGTTCTGCTGTCCGACAAGATCCGCCTGCTGGCCGCGTTCGACCACCGCCATATCTTCCTCGACCCGGAACCGGACACTGCCAAATCGTTCGCCGAACGCCAGCGCATGTTCGTGCTGCCCCGTTCGTCGTGGGAGGATTACGACAAGAGCCTGATCTCGGCAGGCGGCGGCGTGTATCCGCGCACGGCGCGCTCGATCGAGCTGTCGCCGCAGGTGCGCGCCGCGCTGGACATCGCCGAGACTTCCCTGAGCGCCGAGGAGCTGATGCACCGCATCCTGCTGGCACCGGTGGACCTGTTCTACAACGGCGGCATCGGCACGTACATCAAGGCCTCCACTGAAACCCATGCGCAGGTCAAGGACCGCGCCAATGACCATATCCGCGTCAATGGCAGCGAACTGCGCTGCAAGGTGGTCGGCGAAGGCGGCAACCTGGGCGCCACGCAGGCCGGCCGCATCGAGTTCGCGCTGGCGGGCGGGCGCATCTTCACCGATGCGATCGACAACTCGGCCGGCGTGGACTGCTCGGACCACGAAGTGAACGCCAAGATCTGGCTGGACGTGGAGGTCAACGCGGGGCTGTTGACGGCAGAGCAGCGCAACCGCACGCTGAACGACATGACGGACGATATCGTGCGCCTGGTCCTGCGCGACAACACGCAGCAAACGCGCCTTCTGGTGCGCGAACTGCAGGCGCAATCGGATGTCGCCGTGCAAAAGGGTTACGCGGCGCTGATCGCCAGCCTGGAGGAAGAGGGCGCGCTGTCGCGCGAGCTGGAGATGCTGCCTTCGGTGGCCGAACTGGCCCGGCGCAAGGGCGACAACCGCGGCCTGACCACGCCGGAACTGGCGGTGGTGATCGCCAACGTGAAGAACCGCTACAAGCGCATTCTCGGTGCGCTGCCGCTGACGGAGGAAAGTTGGGCCGAAGCCGTGCTACGGCCTTATTTCCCGGACCTGCTGGTCGCCACGCGTTCGCCGCTGGCGCACCCGCTGGCCAACTCGATCCTGGCCACCGTGCTGGCCAACGAAGTCGTCAACCGCTGCGGCCCGCTGATGCTGCGCACCCTTGCTGCGGAAAATGGCGTGGAGGAGGCGGACGTGATCCTGGCATGGGGCCAGGCCTGGTCGGCACTGAACCTGGCGCCGCTGTTCGACACGCTCGATGCCGATGCGCTGGATGTGCCGCGCGAAGTGTCGATGGCCATCGATGCGCGCAGCCGCTCGATGCTGCGCGCCGTGATGGAAGGCGTGCTGGCGGTGCCGAAAGAGCAGTTGCGCGGCAGCGGCGGGATCGCCGAGCTGGCCCGCCTGTTCGATGAGCCGGATACGGCCAGCCGCCTGTTGCCGGCCGGCGCGGCGTCCGAAACCGATGTGGTGGCGGACCTGCAACCCGGCGTTGTCCACGCCTGGAAAGCACTCGAAGGCATCGAGGGCGTGGCGGCCTTCCTGTTCGCTGCGCTGTCCGTGCAGCGGCCGGACGGCATGGATCTGCCAGGCTTCCTCTCGCTGGGCACCACGCTGCGCGCACAGTCGGGCATCGATGCGCTGGAGCGCGGCCTGAGCCTGCCGGCCACCAGCCGCTCGCAGGAGCAGCTGCGCAACTACGCGCAGCAAGCCTTGCGGCGCGCGCAGCAGCGCCTGCTGGCCCACGTGCTGGCGCGTGTTCCGGGCCACGGCGAAGGCGCCGTAGAAGCGGTCGTCGCCTCGCTGGACCTGCCCGTGTCCGGCACGCCGGCCGATCTCGAGGCGGCGATCCTGAATGCCTGGACGCTGGCCGAGGCGGTCAACGCCGGTGGCTATGGCATCCAGCTGAAGGCGGCCTGACATGGCGCAAGCCATGGACGACGCGCTGCCTCCGGCACTGCCTTTGGCAGAAGGTGGTGAAGGTGCACTGCCCGTGGCAGTGCGTGCCCTGGCGGAGGCCGATTTCTCGGCCGTCGCGCAGGCATTCGCCGCCGCCGGCTTCGCGGTGGCCGAGCCGGCGGACGGCATCCTGACGATCCGCCGGCCCGGGGAGCCAAGGCCGGCCGTGCTGCTGTCGGTCGGCGTGCATGGCGACGAGACGGGGCCGATCGAGCTGACGGCCTACCTGCTAGATGCCCTGGCGAAGGCGCCTGAAGCACTGGCGGTGGACCTGATGGTGTGTGTCGGCAGCATCGGCGCGATCCGCGCCGGCAAGCGCTTCATCGATGCCGACCTGAACCGGATGTTCCGCGCCGAGCGGGGCAGCCTGGCCGGCACTGCCGAAGCCGCGCGGGCCGACGAGATGATTGCCGCCACGGTGGCGTTCTTCGCGGGGGCCGGCCCCGATCGCTGGCACCTCGACCTGCACACGGCGATCCGCGCCTCGCACTACCCCACGTTCGCCATCGTGCCCGAGCTGATCGAAGCAACGGCACGCGAGCGCCTCGTCGGCTGGCTGGGCGAGGCCGGCATCGGCGCCGTCATCATGAACCAGGCTTCGGCCGGCACCTACAGCTACTACAGCGCCGAGCACCATGGCGCCGCCGGCAGCACGGTCGAGCTGGGCCGCATCGGCACGCTGGGCCGCAACGACCTGTCGCAGTTCGCCGCCGCGGCGAACGCGCTCGACCGGCTGCTGCGCGGCCTGCCGCCAGCGCCGGCGGCCAGCAAACCGCACCTGTTCCGCGTTGCGCGCAACCTCATCAAGCTGTCCGACGGTTTTGCCATGGCGTTCGGCAAGGAGACCCAGAACTTTACGCCACTCCGCCAGGGCGACGAAATCGCCCGCGACGGCGACACGGTCTACACCGTGCAGCACCCCGAGGAATTCATCGTGTTCCCGAACCCCGACGTGCGCATCGGCCTGCGCGCCGGGATGATGGTGGTCCGCATCGGCTGACCTACCCCCCACGCTCCAGTTCGTGTCCACCTTGGGGTCAACCCCGAAATCGGACACGGGCTCGGCTATACGGCCATAAAAAAAGCCACCGCGAAGGTGGCTTGTGAGGGCAGGGAAGCGATGTCAGGCAGAGGCGAACCGGGTGGTCCGTGCCTGCGAATTCTGTTCATGTACCTTGCGCACGGCGGGCATGGCCGGCAGCGTTTCCGAAGAAGCCGACGCCGCCGGCACGGCCGGCGTCACCGGCGCTTCACCGTCGCGGCTTGTGTCCGGCAGCCAGCGCACGATGGCCGCGGTGGCCGCCACGGAGAGCAGCACGATGCCAGCGGCAGCCACCAGCATCAGGGGATCGATGCGCGTCGAAGCGGTCGGAATCTTCTGGTACATCGTCATCACATCCTCCTGTCTCGTCATGTATTGGCGTGATACAAGATTAGCCTTATACCAACAGGCGATCTACCCTTTCCCTGTATCAAAAGTAAGCACATGTAACGACGTGTTTCGTCGATCCCGGCTACACTCGGCGGGACTTCGTGAAAGGAACCCATGAGCCAACTTTTCTCACCAACCACCCTGGGCCAGTTGCAACTGAAGAACCGCATCGCGATCGCGCCGATGTGCCAGTATTCCGCCACCGACGGCTTTGCCAGCGACTGGCACATGATCCACCTTGGCAACCTGGCGCTGTCCGGTGCCGCATTGCTGATGCTGGAAGCCACCGCGGTCTCGCCCGAAGGCCGCATCTCGGCGCACGACCTGGGCCTGTGGTCCGACGAACACGTGCAGGCCCTGCAACCGGTCGTCGCGGCCATCCGCCGGCATTCGCCGATCCGCCTCGCGGTGCAGATCGCGCATGCCGGCCGCAAGGCATCGTCGGCCGTGCCGTGGGAAGGCGGCGCCAATGTCGCCCCGGAAAAGGGCGGCTGGCAAACCGTCGCCCCTTCCGCGCTGCCGCATGCCGACGGCGAAACGGTGCCGCTGGCGCTCGATGAGGCCGGCCTGGCGAAAGTGAAGGCCGATTTCGTGGCCACAGCCCGCCGCGTGCATGCGCTCGGCATCGAAGCGATCGAACTGCACGGCGCGCATGGCTACCTGCTGCACCAGTTCCTGTCGCCGCTGTCCAACCAGCGTACCGACCAGTATGGCGGCTCGCTGGAAAACCGCATGCGTTTCCCGCTCGAGGTCTTCGAGGCAGTGCGCGCCGCGGTGCCGCGCGAGGTTGCGGTCGGCATGCGGATCTCGGCTTCCGACTGGGTCGAAGGCGGCTGGGACATCGAACAGAGCGTGGCCTTTGCCACGGCACTGAAGGCGCTGGGCACCGATTTCATGCACGTTTCCAGCGGCGGCCTGTCGCCTCAGCAAAAGATCCCGGTCGGCCCCGGCTACCAGATCGGTTTTGCCGAACGCATACGGCGCGACACCGGCCTGCCGACCATCGGCGTGGGCCTGATCACGGAACCCGAGCAGGCCGAGTCGATCGTGCTGCAGGGCCAGGCGGACATGGTGGCACTG